>NZ_JBRFPI010000022.1:0-22402 GCF_053579595.1 Cellvibrio sp. | reverse complement strand
CCAGAATCACGATCTCATCATAGTGCCAGTATTACCTTCCGATATTGATATCCGCGCCAGCGCCCGTTTTATTGGCGAACTATTGTTAACCCGCAGCATGCGCCGCCAGCGTCGCCCTATCGCCGTAATTGCCAACCGCGTTAAACAACAGGCAAATGCCTGGGAGCGATTGCAAAAATTCCTGCTCAGTTTGAATATTCCCTATCCCGCGACCTTGAGGGACACTCAGCATTATGTACGCGCCTATAGTGAAGGGCGCGGTATTGCCGATTACCCACAGCAGAGCCATGCGCGCGATCGCAACGATTGGGAATTACTTTTATGTTGGCTTGATGCCCAGGCTTCACCTATCCAATGGTTGGATGAATCACTCTCCGATGACCCAGATACCGATGTGGTAAATGCATCCTGACTACCAAAATATCCCTTGGTATTCATTTCTTTCTATCGCACACATTAATCCCCAAACCTTCCAGTAAAAGACACCTTAATACCGGCTTATAACCATGTTTTTCCACACAGTTACACAGGTTATCCACAGTTAAATCGAGTTTTATGGTGTAAATAGTTGTTTTTAATACTATTTTGATTGTGATCCAACACTCATGTATTCAAACCTGTGGGTGTGGATGACAAAAGCTGGGCAGGCTTTTGGGGATAAGTCTATTTTTTCTGCACTTCTGTATAACAATGGCTTTTACAACCAGCTTCCGAGCAGCTTAAGACCAGCTTGCGCGATGCTTTTCCCGTTCCTTATCCTAGGATTAACTTATTGAAAAATAATTACTTTATTGGCTTATCCACAGAAATATCGCGCTATATATATAACAACATCTTTTAAATACCTAAATAACAATACATATATTCATTTCATAAAATATTTTCCTTTGTTGTAACGCAAGCTGTTTTTTTGAATAACTAAAAACGCATGCGATCTACAAACAGGACTTAGGTATTTGAGTTGAAACGCTTAGCGGCGGGAGTTCACTGTTGAGCCCATGTGGAGGGTTAAAATTTATATTGATTAATCCCTGTACAAGTTTTGTGCAAACCGCTGACAAGCCCTATAATGTCGCCCCTTTTGTCCCTCGCCTTCCCAAGGTATTTGTACGCAGCCCGGCTGCAAGGTAGTAAGCGATGATTTTCCCGGATCGTTTTGATGTGATTGTGATTGGCGGCGGCCATGCCGGTACTGAGGCTTGCTTAGCTTCCGCGCGTATGGGCTGTAAGACTTTGCTGCTGTCGCACAACATCGAAACCCTCGGCCAAATGTCTTGTAACCCGGCCATTGGCGGGATTGGCAAAAGCCATCTGGTAAAAGAAATCGATGCCATGGGCGGCGCTATGGCACTCGCAACAGACAAAGGCGGTATCCAATTTCGTGTATTGAATGCGCGTAAAGGCCCCGCCGTGCGGGCGACCCGCGCCCAGGCCGACCGCATCCTCTACAAAGCGGCGATCCGCGAAACCCTGGAAAACCAGGAAAACCTATGGATTTTCCAACAAGCTGCTGATGACCTGATTGTTGAAAACGATCAAGTACGCGGTGTGGTTACGCAGATGGGTCTGAAATTTATGGCCAATCAAGTTGTCTTGACTGCCGGTACGTTCCTTGGTGGTTTGATCCACATCGGCATGCAAAATTATTCCGGTGGTCGCGCGGGTGATCCGCCGTCGATAGCCCTTTCAAAACGCCTGCGCGAATTGCCGCTGCGCGTTGACCGTTTAAAAACCGGTACACCCCCGCGCGTCGATGCACGTACGGTCAATTTGGCTGTGCTGGAAAAACAATACGGCGATGAGCCGCGTCCGGTGATGTCGGTGATGGGCAACCGCGCCATGCAACCGCAACAAATTTGTTGCTACATCACCCACACTAATGAAAAAACCCACGATGTGATTCGTCGCAACCTTGATCGCTCGCCCATGTACTCGGGCGTGATTGAAGGAATCGGTCCGCGCTACTGCCCGTCGATCGAAGATAAAATTCACCGCTTCGCGGATAAAGATTCACATCAGGTATTTATAGAGCCGGAAGGTTTGACTACCCACGAGCTTTATCCAAACGGAATTTCCACCAGCTTGCCGTTTGATGTGCAGCTGGAAATCGTGCGCTCGATGAAAGGGTTTGAAAACGCCCACATCCTGCGCCCGGGTTACGCCATTGAATACGATTATTTCAATCCGCAGGACTTGCAACACAGTCTGGAAACCAAAGTGATTGGCGGTTTATTTTTTGCCGGCCAAATCAATGGCACCACCGGTTACGAAGAAGCGGGAGCGCAAGGTCTGCTCGCCGGAATAAACGCGGCGCTGCGCGCGCAAGAAAAAGCAGCCTGGTGCCCGACCCGCGATCAAGCTTACGTCGGTGTATTGGTGGACGACTTGATCACCCTCGGTACCAAAGAACCCTATCGCATGTTTACCAGCCGCGCCGAATACCGTTTGTTGTTGCGCGAAGATAATGCCGATTTGCGTCTCACTGAAAAAGCGCGCGAATTCGGTTTGATCGGCGATGCACAATGGAAAATTTTCTGCGATAAGCGCGAGCAAATCGCACTTGAACAAGAGCGTCTGCGCTCCACCTGGATCCAAGCGGGTTCTGCTGAAGCAGAACAAGTGGAGCAAAAAATCCAGACTAAACTGACACGCGAATACAGTTTGATGGATTTGCTGCGCCGTCCAGAATTAACCTACATCGATATCGCCTCACTCAAAGGTGAAGCCATCGCCAATGAAGCGGCGGCGGAACAAGTTGAGATTGAAGCAAAATATTCCGGCTACATCGAACGTCAGCAAGAAGATGTGGATCGCTTGCGCGCCTATGAAAATACCATTATCCCGGATGACTTTGATTATTCAGTGGTAGATGGTTTGTCGAATGAGGTCAAACAAAAATTGACCGCTGCGCGGCCGCAAACCCTGGCGCGTGCTGCGCGTATTTCCGGTATTACCCCGGCAGCGATTTCGCTGGTGCTGATTTATTTGAAAAAACGCGGTGTATTAAAACGCTTGCAGGAAGATGCACCGGAACAACAGGCATCGTAAATTTGCAAAACCGATGGGTATTGCTTGCGCTCCGCCCATTCCACGAAAAACATAGACAATATTTTTAAAGAGTTGCGAGTGACGGATTTAAACAGTGAATTACGTGCACAATTGATTCGCGGTGCGACCGAAATGTCGGTAGCGCTGAGTGAAAGCCAGATTGAAAAATTATTGGCCTACGTGCGCGAATTCGAAAAGTGGAATAAAGCCTATAATCTTTCAGCAGTGCGCGATATTCGCCAAATGGTAGCGCGTCATCTGCTGGATAGCTTAAGTGTGGTGCCTTGGTTTACTGCCAAGAAAAATTTTTCCGCTACGCGGATAATTGACGTAGGAACTGGCGGGGGTCTACCGGGAATTCCATTGGCAATTATGTTCCCGGAAAAACAATTTACCCTGCTTGATAGCAACGGTAAAAAAACCCGCTTTTTATTTCATGTTAAAACCCTGCTGGGTTTAACTAATGTGACTGTTGAGAATCGGCGGGTCGAAGAATTTCAACCCGAGCAAAAATTTGATGCAGTGATCAGCCGCGCCTTCGCCAGCTTGCAAGATATGACCGACGGTTGTGCACATATGTTGGCGCAGGGTGGAATTTTTCTGGCGATGAAAGGAATATTCCCGCAAGATGAACTTGCACCTATCGCCGACAAAATTGAATTACTAGAAAGTGTAAAGCTGTTGGTTGCCGAAACAGATGGCGAGCGCCACCTGTTAGTCTTGCAGCCGAAACAATAAAAATTTTTCAACCACTGGGTGGTTATAGGATTTTCACTTGACCAAGATATACGCCATTGCCAATCAAAAAGGTGGAGTCGGTAAAACAACCACCTGCGTGAATTTAGCTGCATCACTGGTAGCGACAAAAAAGCGTGTCTTGCTGGTGGACCTCGACCCACAGGGCAACGCCACTATGGGCAGTGGCGTCAACAAAAATGAAATTGAAGAAAATATTTACGATGTGTTGACCGAGCGCGCTGCGATCAAAGATTGCATAGTGGTTTCGGAAAGTGGCAAATACCATGTGCTGCCCGCCAATGGCGATTTAACCGCGGCCGAAGTTGAAATGCTCGCGCTGGATAACAAAGAGCGCCGTCTACAAAATGCACTTAACCAGGTGCGCGACCAATACGATTATATTCTTATCGACTGCCCGCCTTCGCTTAACATGCTTACCTTGAATGCACTTGCCGCCTGTGACGGCGTCATTATTGCGATGCAGTGTGAGTATTATGCATTGGAAGGTTTATCGGCATTGGTTGGTACTATTAATCAAATTCAGAAAGTATTGAATCCCAATTTAAAAATCGAAGGTTTACTGCGCACTATGTATGATCCGCGCAACAGTTTGACCAACGATGTATCGGCGCAATTGCAGCAGCATTTTGGCGATCGCTTATACCGCACTTGCATCCCGCGCAATGTGCGTCTTGCGGAAGCGCCGAGTTTCGGTATGCCGGTGTTGGCGTTTGATCGCCAATCCAAAGGCGCAATTGCCTATCTCGCGTTGGCCGGTGAAATTTTGCGCCGCAACGAAACGCCCAAACAATCCGCCGCTGCGGCAGAAACCCTCTAACAAAAAATTGAAATAAGGCTGGTTGAGATGTCGAACAAACGCAAAGGATTAGGAAAAGGCTTGGATGCACTTTTGAGTGCTGGTTTGGGTGTAACTGCACCTGCGCCCGAAATGCCGATCAATCCTGCGGAAGTAGATAGCAAACTCGATTATCGCGATGGCAAGCTCGCACATTTACCGGTGGAATTAATCCAGCGCGGCAAATACCAGCCGCGCCGCGATATGCACACTGAAGCTCTGGAAGAGTTGGCGGAATCGATCAAAGCCCAGGGTGTGATGCAGCCGATTGTGGTGCGCCCGATTGGTGAAGGCCGCTACGAAATTATCGCCGGTGAACGCCGCTGGCGCGCTACCCAAATTGCCGGCTTGGATAAAATCCCTGCAGTAATTCGCGATGTCCCCGATGAAGCCGCAATTGCGATGGCGCTGATCGAAAATATCCAGCGTGAAAATTTAAATCCGATTGAAGAAGCTGTTGCGCTCAAACGCTTGCAAGATGAATTTGAATTGACCCACGCGGAAGTTGCGCAAGCGGTCGGTAAATCGCGCACGACTATCACTAACTTGCTGCGCCTGATTGCGTTGAGTGAAGAAGTGAAAACCTTGCTCGAGCACGGCGATCTGGAAATGGGTCACGCGCGGGCGTTGTTGACCCTCGACGATGAAACCCAGCGCGCAATTGCGCGGCAAATCGTCGCCAAGGGGTTATCGGTGCGTCAAACCGAAGCCTTGGTGCGATTGCATCAGGAAGGACAAAATACCGATAAAGTAAAACCCGAAGTTGCTGTTTCTGCCGATATTCGTCGTTTACAGGACCAGCTTTCCGATACGTTGGGCGCGGGAGTGGAAATCCAACATGGCCCTAAGGGTAAGGGTAAATTGGTCATTAGCTATAATTCGCTCGATGAACTGGATGGTATCCTCGGCCATATAAAATAAATTTTTCTTTTCCTGTCATTTTGGCACCCGTACAAAGGGTGCCAATCCCCTACATGTAGTTGTCTTACCCCTCTTCAAACACAAACTGCAGTAGTCGATAAATTGGTTGCTAAATTTACAGCAAATTTACTAGGCAGTTTTTGACTTTGGTGCTAGCGCGACGGTTGCCGCTGGGGGGCTTAATCTCTATAATGCGCCACGTTTGGGCGTCTGGAACATAAGCATGTTACTAATGGTAATAAGCAGTTCTTTGTGACAGAATGCCGCCGCAAAAAATGAGGGCGGAATCCAGAATGTCGCGTTATCTCAGAGGGCGTGACTTTGCTCTTCAGACAGTGGCGATGCAGCTATTGGTAACCATGGCGCTCAGTGCCTTGGGTCTTGCGATCAATAAGCAGATCGCAATTTCATTGTTTGCCGGTGGAATTATTTGTGTGACGGCCAATCTGTGGCTGGCACTAGTGGCGTTTCGTCCCCCATTGGGCGCGCCCACCCAGAAAATCCTGGCGGCTTTTTACGTCGGTGAGTTGGGAAAGTTTGTTATCACAGCCCTGTTATTTTTGCTGGTGTTCAAGAAGATAGCGTTGTTTACACACGCATCTTACGCCGCAACTATGATCTTGGCTTATGTGTTGGTTCAGGCAATTGCCTGGCTATATCCGCTAGTCCGCAGCTCCGATGGGCGCCGCTAGCGTGAACCGATTTCAACTTTGGTCATTTGGGATTTAACGATGTCATCCGCTGAACACGCAGAAGTTCTAACATCTTCAGAATATATCAAGCACCACCTTACCAACCTCACCTACGGCAAGTTGCCTGATGGTACTTGGGGTTTTGCGCATAATGGCGACGAAGCTGCACAAATGGGCTTTTGGGCTGTTAACGTAGACACCATGGGTTGGTCGTTGTTTCTAGGTGCGTTGTTTTTCTTCATTTTCCGTAGCGTTGCTAAAAAAGTAACTAGCGATGTACCTACCGGTGCACAAAACGTCGTTGAGTTTGCTATTGAGTTTGTTGATAGCAATGTTAAGAGTATGTTTCCCTACAAAAATAAAATGATTGGGCCTATGGCGCTAACAATTTTTGTGTGGGTATTCTTCATGAATGCGATGGACCTCATCGCTATTGATCTTCTGCCGGAAATAGCTAAATTGGTTGGCGTATCTTTAGGTGCTGATCCTCATGCAGTTTTCTTCAAGGTAGTTCCTTCAACTGACCCTAATATTACTTTGGGAATGGCCGCTTGCGTTTTTATCCTGATCCTGTGGTACAGCATTACGCAAAAAGGTGTTGTCGGATTCCTTAAAGAATTTACGTTGCACCCATTCAGCAGCAGCAATCCAATTATTCAAACCTTATTTATTCCAGTAAACCTTGTTCTTGAGTTGCCAGGTCTGTTTGCCAAACCTGTATCACTCGGATTGCGTCTATTCGGCAACCTCTACGCGGGTGAAATTATTTTTATCCTGATTGCGATTTTGTACGGTGCTGGAATTTTGTTTGCGGGTGTTGCTGGTTTGATCCAGATAGTGTGGGCACTATTCCACATATTGATCATTTACCTGCAAGCATTGATTTTTATGGTGTTGACCATTGTTTATATGAGTTTGTCTTACCAAACCGATGAGCAGCATTAAGTTTTTTAGTTTGTTTTTTTAATTTTTTGTTTTTTATTTTTATCAACTTAAGTAGGAGAAAACACTGTGACTGAAGCTCAAGCTTTGATTTATTTGGCAGGTGCACTGGTAATTGGTTTGGGTGCTGTAGGTGCTGCGATTGGTGTAGGTATTCTTGGTGGTAAATTTTTGGAAGGCGGCGCTCGTCAACCAGAATTGATCCCAATGTTGCGTACCCAGTTCTTCGTTGTTATGGGTCTGGTCGATGCGGTTCCAATGATTGGTGTTGGTATCGGCATGTACATCCTGTTTGCTACAGGCGCCTAATTTTAAGTAGTCGCGTTAGCGATTAATCCCTCTAACAAAGGCATCTAAACGTGAACCTGAACGCAACTTTTATCGGTCAGATGGTGGCATTTGTCATCTTTATTTATCTGACACATCGTTTTGTATGGCCACCCATTGTTGCGGCAATGGCTGAGCGTACCAAGCGTATCGCTGATGGTCTCCAGGCTGCGGATAAAGCTGAAAAAGATCTCGAATTGGCCAAACAGAAAGTGGTTGAGCAACTGACATCTGCAAAGAAAGAAGCGGCCACCATTATTGATCAAGCCAACAAGCGCGCTATCGAAATTGTTGAAGAAGCAAAAGAGAAAGCCCGTTTGGAAGGTGATCGTCTGAAAGCCTCTGCCCAAGCTGAAATTGAACAGGCTACCAGCCGTGCGCGCGAAGAACTGCGCAGCAAAGTGGTAACCCTGGCATTGGCTGGTGCAGAAAAGATTCTCGAATCTTCTATCGATCAAAATGCTCACAACGAGTTGGTAAACAAACTCGCTGCCGAGCTCTAAGAGAGGTAGATATGGCTGAACTGACCACCTTGGCTAGACCTTATGCCAAAGCAGCATTTGAATTCGCCTTGGCTGCAAATAAGTTGCAGTCATGGTTTGAAGCTCTGGAAGTTTCAGCCGCTGTTGCAGAACAAGATCAGGTGAAAAAAGCCTTGGGCGTATCTGGTCTGTCTGCCGCACAGAAAGCTTCCATCTTTGTACAAGTTTGTGGTGAGAAGATGGATGAAAATCAACAGAATTTCATCCGCACCCTTGCAAGCAATAAACGTCTGGCACTTCTTCCCTTTGTGAAAGAGCTGTTCGCCAGAATGAAAGCCCAGCAAGAAAAAACCATCGATGTTGAGGTAACCGCAGCTTATGAGTTGCCGGTTGACTTGATAAACAAATTGGCTCAAGCACTGAGCGCCAAATTGGATCGTAAAGTCAGTGTTCAAGGCTCGGTTGATAAGAGCCTGCTGGGTGGAGTTGTTATCCACACCGGCGACATGGTGATTGACGGTTCAGTACGTGGTCGCTTGGCGAAGCTCGCCGAAGCAATGAAATCCTAATGTTAGGGTCGAGGAACAGAGCATGCAGCAACTGAATCCTTCTGAAATCAGTGAAATTATCAAGCAGCGCATTGCTGGCCTTGAGTTTTCAACAGAAGCACAAAACGAAGGTACTGTCGTTTCCGTAACAGACGGTATTATTCGTATTCACGGTCTCGCCGATGTTATGTACGGTGAGATGATTGAATTTGAAGGCGGCATCTACGGGATGGCACTGAACCTGGAGCGCGACTCTGTAGGTGCAGTAATTCTCGGTGACTACCGCGGTGTGGCCGAAGGCCAAAAATGTAAGTGTACTGGCCGTATTCTGGAAGTGCCTGTTGGTCCGGAAGTTTTGGGTCGTGTACTCGACGCATTGGGTAACCCAATCGACGGTAAAGGTCCACTCAACACCAAAATGACTGATGCTATCGAAAAAATTGCGCCCGGCGTAATTTGGCGTAAGTCGGTAGACCAGCCAGTACAAATCGGTTTGAAAGCCATTGATGCGATGGTACCTATCGGCCGCGGCCAGCGTGAGCTGATCATCGGCGACCGTCAAATCGGTAAAACCGCCATTGCGGTTGATGCGATCATCAACCAAAAAGGTTCTGGCATTAAATGTATTTATGTTGCTATCGGTCAGAAAGCCTCTTCTGTAGCAAGCGTTGTACGCAAGCTCGAAGAGCACGGCGCTATGGATCACACCGTTGTGATTGCGGCGACTGCTTCTGATCCAGCCGCAATGCAATTCCTCGCAGCCTTCACCGGTTGCACCATGGGTGAATACTTCCGCGATCGTGGTCAAGATGCACTGATTATTTATGACGACTTGACCAAGCAAGCTTGGGCTTACCGTCAAATTTCTCTGTTGCTGCGTCGTCCACCGGGCCGTGAAGCTTATCCTGGTGATGTATTCTATCTCCACTCCCGTCTGCTTGAGCGCGCTTCTCGCGTAAGCGAAGCTTATGTTGAGAAATTCACCAAAGGTGAAGTGAAAGGTAAAACCGGTTCTTTGACCGCGCTGCCAATCATTGAAACCCAAGCAGGTGACGTGTCTGCATTCGTTCCAACTAACGTGATTTCTATTACCGATGGACAGATCTTCCTTGAGTCGTCCATGTTCAACTCAGGTATTCGTCCTGCGATGAACGCCGGTATTTCGGTATCGCGCGTAGGTGGTGCTGCACAAACTAAAGTGGTTAAAAAGCTCTCTGGTGGTATCCGTACCGCACTGGCGCAATACCGCGAACTGGCTGCGTTTTCGCAGTTTGCTTCCGATTTGGACGAAGCGACCAAATCACAGTTGGAACACGGTCAACGTGTTACCGAATTGATGAAGCAAAAGCAATTTGCTCCATTCAGTGTTTCGCAAATGGCGCTGGTCTTGTTTGCTGCTAACGAAGGTCATCTGAAAGATATCGCCGTTAACAAGGTGCTGGATTTTGAAGCTGCCCTGCTCTCTTTCGCAAAATCAGAAATCGCTGACACTATGGCTCACATAGATGCTACTGGCGATTGGAATGGCGAATTGGAAGGCAAGTTTAAAGAGCTGATCACCAAGCTGAAAGCAAGCCGCACCTGGTAATTTGGCGGTCAATAAAAGCCGGTGATGCATCGGCTTTTATGACCTCAAGCGTCTTAGGCCGTTAACCTGAGTTCGAGAGTATGGCAAGCACTAAAGAAATCCGGACGCAAATTTCGAGCGTCAAGAGCACGCAAAAAATTACCAGCGCGATGGAAATGGTCGCTGCAAGTAAAATGCGTCGTGCGCAAGACCGTATGCAATTGGGCAAACCTTACGCCAATCGCATCCGCGAAGTAGTCGGGCACTTGGCTAACTCCAGCCCCGAGTACAAACATCGTTTTATGAAAGAGCGCGAAGTGAAGCGCGTTGGTTATGTTCTGGTGTCCAGTGATCGCGGTCTCTGCGGTGGTTTAAACACTAATCTGTTTAAAGCAGCGATTAGAGATATGAAATCCTGGAACGACAAGGGCATCGCCATTGATCTGTGTCTGGTGGGTGCAAAAGCGGCCCAGTTTTTCAAAAGTTTCGGTGGCAATGTAGTTGCTTCCACACGCGATATCGGCGAAGCCCCTGTGGTTGCTGATTTGATCGGCAGTGTGAAAGTTATGCTCGATGCATTTGAAGAAGGCAAGATCGATAAACTGTTTATGGTGAGCAACGATTTTGTTAACACCATGACGCAAGCGCCGAAAGTTCGCCAGTTGTTGCCTCTGGTGGCCGAAGAAAATACCAAGTTGAAACATCACTGGGATTATATCTACGAGCCGGATGCTGAGTTCCTGTTGAAAGGTTTGTTGACTCGCTTTATTGAATCGCAAGTCTATCAAGCGGTAGTTGAAAACGCGGCCTGTGAGCAGGCAGCGCGTATGATTGCGATGAAAAGCGCAACCGACAACGCCGGTGAATTGATTGATAGTTTGAAACTGATTTACAACAAAGCGCGTCAGTCAGCCATTACGCAAGAGCTGTCAGAAATCGTCGGCGGTGCAGCAGCGGTATCTTGATACCCTGCTCCCATCCGTGCGCAGCAAGCCAAACTGTTTTTGTGTTTAATCTTTCAGCCCCCTGAGTTTTATTAAAAGGGATCTGAGATTTCTGGAACAAAGAGGAACCGGAAATGAGTAGCGGACGTATCGTTCAGATTATCGGCGCGGTTATCGATGTGGAATTCCCACGCGATGCAGTGCCTAAAGTTTATGATGCACTGGTCATCACCGATGGCAACCTGACCCTCGAAGTTCAACAGCAATTGGGCGACGGTGTTGTGCGTACTATTGCATTGGGCTCTTCCGAAGGTTTGCGTCGCGGTCTGGTTGTGACCAACACCAACGAACCAATCCGTGTACCTGTGGGCAAAGAAACCCTGGGTCGTATTATGGATGTGTTGGGCAATCCAATTGACGAAGCTGGTCCAATCGGCGAACAAGAGCGTATGCAGATTCACCGCGCTGCGCCCAAGTACGAAGAGCTTTCAGCGTCAGACGATTTGCTCGAAACCGGTATCAAGGTAATCGACCTGGTTTGCCCCTTTGCTAAAGGCGGTAAAGTCGGTTTATTCGGTGGTGCGGGGGTAGGCAAAACCGTAAACATGATGGAACTCATTAACAACATCGCAAAAGAACACAGCGGTTTGTCGGTGTTTGCCGGTGTAGGTGAGCGTACCCGTGAAGGGAACGACTTCTACCACGAAATGAAAGAATCCAATGTAGTCGATAAAGTGGCGATGGTTTACGGCCAAATGAACGAGCCGCCGGGGAACCGTCTGCGCGTTGCTTTGACTGGTCTGACCATGGCGGAAAAATTCCGCGACGAAGGTAAAGACGTTCTTTTCTTCGTAGACAACATCTACCGCTACACCTTGGCCGGTACTGAAGTATCTGCATTGCTGGGTCGTATGCCTTCAGCAGTAGGTTACCAACCAACTCTGGCGGAAGAAATGGGCGTTCTGCAAGAGCGTATTACTTCCACCAAAATCGGTTCGATCACCTCCGTACAAGCGGTATACGTACCAGCGGATGACTTGACCGACCCATCGCCGGCAACCACCTTTGCGCACTTGGACTCAACTGTAGTACTGAGCCGTGATATTGCTGCAAAAGGTATTTACCCGGCGATCGATCCACTGGATTCAACTTCACGTCAGTTGGACCCAATGATCATTGGTAACGAGCACTATGCAACGGCGCGCGGTGTACAAACCGTATTGCAACGTTACAAAGAATTGAAAGACATCATCGCGATCCTGGGCATGGACGAATTGTCAGAAGAAGACAAACAAACCGTATCCCGTGCGCGTAAGATCGAGCGTTTTCTGTCACAACCTTTCCACGTAGCGGAAGTATTCACCGGTTCACCGGGCAAATACGTTCCACTGAAAGAAACCATCCGTGGTTTCAAAGGCCTGTTAGCGGGAGATTACGATCACCTGCCAGAACAAGCTTTCTACATGGTTGGTACTATCGACGAAGCGGTCGAAAAAGCTGCCAAACTCAAGTAATCGCCAGCCCCCGCGTTAACCCGCGGGGGTTGTCTGCTGTCCTGTTGCAGGGCAGCGTTATTTCAGTGAAGAGACACAAGTATGGCCATGACTATTCAATGCGATATCGTCAGTGCTGAGCGTGAAATTTTCTCCGGCTTGGTGGAGATGGTAATTACCACCGGTAGCCTGGGTGAAGTAGGTATTGCCTATGGTCACGCGCCATTGCTGACCGGTATCAAGCCAGGTCCTGTGCGTCTTATCAAACAAGGTGGCACCGAAGAAATTTATTTCGTTTCCGGTGGTTTCCTTGAAGTTCAGCCTTATCACGTCACTGTATTGGCAGATACCGCCTTGCGTGCCGACGATATGGATGAAGCTGCGGCATTAGAAGCACAGCAACTGGCGCAACAACAGCTGTCGGAGCAATCTAACGAGATTGATTTCCAACGCGCTGCCGCCCAATTGGCAGAAGCTGCTGCCCAATTGCGCACCCTGCAAGCGATTAAACGCAAAGCAGGTAAGTAAGCGGTTAGTGTTGAACCTGAAAAAGGCGACTTTCGAGTCGCCTTTTTTATTGGTCTTTTTGTTGAGAGTCCTTTTTTGTTTTAACGAGACATTGCCATTTCAATAGTGACTTAAATCGTTAAAATGCAGCAATTACCTTAGTGCTAACAATCGATAAGCTGAACACCACTCCTCTTCGAAACTTCAAAGGACTCTATCATGTTCGACATCCTCGTTCTCGCCGCTGGCAAAGGCACCCGCATGCGTTCCGACTTACCCAAAGTTTTGCACCCAATTGGCGGCAAAGCCCTGGTGCAACATGTGGTCGATACTGCGCGGCAAGTGGGTGGAGAACAGATCCTGATTATCGTTGGTCATGGTGCAGAAAAGGTCGAAGAAAAAATGGCTGCGCCCGATGTGAAATTTGTCCTGCAAGCGCAGCAACTCGGCACTGGCCACGCGGTACAACAAGCCCTGCCCCAACTTAGAAATGATGCAACCGTATTAATCCTCTATGGCGATGTTCCGCTTACGCGCGCTGAAACCCTGCAAAAACTTATCGCCGGTGTGAATGAAACCCAAATGGGTTTGCTCACCGTGAATATGCAAGACCCAACCGGCTACGGTCGAATTGTGCGCGATAATTCCGGTGCAGTGATTGCGATTGTCGAGCACAAAGATGCGAGCGACGCGCAGAAAAAAATCGCCGAGATCAATACCGGTATCATGGCCGTCAAAGCAGTACACCTACAAAAATGGTTACCGCAATTAAAAAACAATAATGCCCAGGGCGAATTTTACCTGACCGATATTATTGCTATGGCGAAAGCCGATGGCATCGCGATCCATGTTGAACAACCCAATGCGGTTGAAGAAGTAGAAGGTATAAATAATCGTCAACAACAGGCGGCACTTGAGCGCTTTTATCAAAAACAAAAAGCCAATGAGTTGATGGTAGCAGGTGTGACTCTACTCGATCCATCGCGCATCGATATTCGCGGCAACCTAACCGCAGGCCGAGATGTGGTTATCGATGTGAATTGTGTATTTGAAGGTGATGTCGTGCTTGGTGATGGTGTTGTCATTGAACCTAACAGCATCATCATCAATAGCAAAATTGGCAATAATTCCCATATCAAAGCGTTTAGTCATATTGAAGATTCAGTGCTCGCTGAGCATTGCGATATTGGCCCCTATGCGCGCCTGCGTCCCGGGACAAATCTCGCTGATGACGTAAAGATTGGCAACTTCGTCGAAACTAAAAAAGCCGTGATTGCCAAAGGCAGTAAAGTAAATCACCTGAGTTATATCGGCGATGCCACCATCGGCAGCAAAGTGAATGTCGGTGCGGGAACTATTACCTGCAATTATGATGGCGTGAATAAATTTAAAACGGAAATCGGCGATAATGCATTTATCGGCTCCAACTCTGCATTAGTTGCACCGGTAAAAATTGGCGCAGGCGCAACTGTTGGGGCAGGGTCAATTATCACCAAAGACGTGGAAGATACAGAACTGGCAATTGCGCGCAGCAAGCAGCGCAATATCCAGGGCTGGGAACGTCCAACAAAAAAATAATCAAGAGAAAAAAAATAAAACGAGGCCAAGCGCCTCGTTTTTTATGGAACCTGCCTAATTTTAATGGAGAGTTTTATGCGCATGAATGTAAGCACCAAACTCTGGTTGGCTTTTGTGGGCACCATAGCGCTTTGCGTGTTGGCGCTCTATCTTTTGCTGCATAACAGTTTGCGCCAAGGATTTTTAGATTACACGTCGAAACAATCGGTACAGCGACTGGAAATATTACGCAGTGCCCTGGCTAATGTGTATCACGAAGACAATTCATTCAATGCACTTGAAACCAATCCATCGCGTTGGCTTGAGTTAAAAGACATAATTTTTGCCGAAAGCGAGTCCCTGTTTGAAGGCCTTCCGGCAACACCAGAGGCTGAAGCGAGCGCTCCGCGTGCCTATTATCGCGAGTTCGTCAGCAGTATCAGTTTGCATGACGCGGATAAAAAATTATTGCTGGGTGTTAACAAACCCAACCAAACATTGGATTGGATTCCAGTGACCAATGCAAACCAGCTGGTTGGTTTTATCGGCTTTGTAAAACCCACTGTTGTGAGTAGGCAGCAAGACCAAAATTTCATCCAGCACCAGTTTAAAATCTTCAGCATTATCAGTTTATTTGTGTTGGTGATTGCGACGATTGTTGCAACCCTACTCGCGCGACGAATCAGCCAGCCGTTAACTACCCTCGCTCAAAAAGCTCATGCATTGGCGTCTGGCGATTATTCGCAAACAATTTCGGTTACTAGCCAGGATGAAATCGGCCAGCTCTGTAATAGTTTTAATCAACTCAGTGAAGCGCTGGCGGCAAACCAACAATCGCGTGCACTTTGGGTTGCCGATATTTCCCATGAAATGCGCACACCGCTTTCTGTGCTTAAAGTACAAATAGAAGCGATGCAGGATGGAATTCGACCCGCAAATTATGAAAACCTTGCACTGCTCTATGAAAAAATTCTAGGGTTGAGTAATTTGATCGATGATCTATTCGAGCTGTCGCTATCCGACGTGGGTGCCCTTAGCTACCACAAACAAACTATTTCTCTCGCACCTCTGGTCAAAACCTGCGTTGAACATTTTCAAGTGAAAGCGCAAACAGCCGGTTTAACGTTAAAAGACAATATCGATGCAACTCAGGATTACGCAATAGTCGCTGATGGTGACCGGTTGCAACAGTTATTCAGCAACCTGTTGGAAAACTCTATTCGCTACACCGATGCGGGTGGTGAAATTCAAGTAGGCATCAGCACCAGCGATACAAAAATCTCCATCACTATTGATGACAGTGCACCCGGCGTTGCACCTGCGCAATATGACAAAATTTTTGAGCGACTTTTCCGGTTGGAAAATTCGCGCAGTCGTGCAACCGGTGGAGCGGGTTTGGGGTTGGCGATTTGTAGAAATATCGTCAATGCACATCAAGGCAAAATTACGGCAGGTACGTCGGATTTGGGTGGATTGCAAATTTGCATCGAGTTACCCAGAGCACAACAATAGATATCCATCGCGTTTATTAAGGATGTAAAGATGCAAACATCACCATTGATTTGTTTGGTTGAAGATGAAGCCGATTTGGCAAAATTGATGGCGGAGTATCTCAACGCCAGCAACTTCCAGACGATCGTATTTAATCGCGGCGATGAGGCACATCGCTGGTTGCAGCAAAACGAACCTGCATTAATTTTGTTGGATTTAATGTTGCCCGGTATGGACGGTTTGGAAATCTGTAAGCACCAGCGCCAACACTCGGCGGTACCGATTATTATGATGACCGCCAAAGTAGAAGAAATTGACCGGTTATTGGGGCTTGAGTTGGGTGCGGACGATTATGTGTGCAAACCTTTCAGTGCACGTGAAGTAGTAGCGCGTGTTAAAGCGGTGCTGCGCCGCAGTCTTCATACACCGCAACATTCTGTTGCTGCTGCGCCAGTTATTGTTGATGAGCAGAGTATGAGCCTGCGAGTTTTTAATCAGGTGGTTGAATTGACCAACGTGGAATTTCAATTATTTTCCCTACTCTACTCACAACCCGGCAGAATCTTTTCCCGCCAATATATTCTCGACAATATCTATCAGGACTACCGCGTCGTGGGTGATCGCACGGTAGATGGCCACATCAAAAAATTGCGCAAAAAACTCAACGATGCCAACGATCAGGTTGAGTTGATCCGCTCAGTCTATGGTGCCGGATACAAATACGAAGCGCCCTAGCCGGGCAAACCAGCCCACAGCCCTACTCGTAAAAAGACACAATTCATTCACAATTCACACATTTTGCTTCCTCATTTGAGGCCTACATTGGCACTTGTAGACCACAACCACAGAGGAACAAAGTAATGAAAAAGTTAATTATCACCGGATTGATTGTTGCTAGTATCGCTTGTGCATCGTTTGTTGTTGCAAAGGATTGGAACGGCGAGGCTAACTGGGGCAATGGCCATCAGCGTTTTGTTGCTGAGTTAAATCTGGACGCAGAACGTGCCGAAAAAATGTCAGCCATCCTCGACTCATACCGCGAGGTACCCAAGCTGTACTTCACCAACCAAAGCGACAAAATTCCGGAATTTCTTGCGCAAAAAGAAGCGGAATTAGCCGCCCTCTTAACGCCGGAAGAGTTAGCGCAATTTAAACAGTCATTTGCTGAATGGGCCAAAACCAAAAAATTCGGCTTTATGTCGTTTTCATATAGCCAACCACAATCACTTCAGCAAGTTCCCGCATCACCACTGCCTGAATCCTTGCGGCAGGAAATCCGCAAGACCTTTGATAACGAATTGCTGCAACTCCGCCAGCAATTGCAGCAACAAACATTAAACGCGTGATCCAATAAAGCGCTCAAGGAAAAACCGTCATAGCAATGACGACTATGACGGGATCCAGAGCCCCAACAATAATATTCGTGAGAAAAAAATGAATTTGCGTACTATTTCTACGATTACCCTATCGGTTGCCTTTGCCGTATTGCTGATTACCGGCGTGCTTTTGTACGCAACACCTTACAATTATTTTGTCGGCTCGCTGCATATCTGGGGCGCGGTGTTATTTTTAGTTTGCATTGTGTTGCACATTAAACACAATGCAAAAACTTACAAAAACCATATGCAAAAACGTCCGGGAAAATGGTCGATGGGTTTGGCGATTGCGGGCATAGTCCCGCTGGTGATGGGGCTGATTTTTAATTTGCCGCCGGTCTCATCGGTTGCGACCTTTGGTTACAATCTGAAAAAATCCGCTGAGCAGGATAAACGCGAATACACACTCATCGATTTAAGTGCTGATCCCGCTGCGCCAAAATTGCATGTGTTTTTTAAAGCAGGCCGTGAGTATCACTCTGCACCGCAAGAGCTATTTTTGAGTTTGACTTACACCAGCACGCCGCAAATTGTGGTGTGGATGGAAACGCTGGAAGGCAAATATGTCGATACTCTGTACATCACTGGCAAAACGTCTGACTCCAGTTACCGCTCAAAAGATCCGGCGATTGATGTAGTGCGCCGCCCCGAGGCCTTGCCCTACTGGAGCCATAAACGTGGCATTAAATCGGTTGACGGACTTTACACCCCTGACCAACACAATTCGGATTTGGACGGCATCGCCGCCGCTACGCCGAAAGTCGATTATCAAGTTACTCTGTCTGCACCGCGTATGGGGCGCTACAAATTAATGGTTGAGGTTAATCGCACATACGATTTCAATGAGTACTACAGCAAGACCCGTTTTCCTGATGATGCAATTTATTCTGGTACAGGTTCATCAGGCCAGCCTTCGCTGATTTACGAATCGATTATTGATTCGCAAAAACCGGGGCAGCATTTATTTAATCTTGTCGGCCACGGCCATCATTCAGGAAGGGATGGCTCGCTCTATACCGAATTGGATAATGTCACCACGGCAAAACAGATTCTGGAATTTATCGTGGCGAATGTGGAATAGAAAGCGAAGACCGGTTAGTAATGTTCACCTCGTCTGTTGTGGAAAAAGACCGTCGTGCGATAGTAGATCAGAGGGCAACGGAGTATAGTATTAGACGCCACAGGAAATGACAAAGTGGCTTTCTAAATAATTGAACACTAAGGATTATTACTAATGAAAAAATTGATTTCGTTAATAGCGTTGAGTTTTTGCGTATCTCTATCAGCTCATGCCAGCCTGATCAGCGACACCATAAACGGAGAAATCCAAAATGATTTTGGTGGAAATATTGATCAACAATTTTCATCAAATGCAGTTGTTGATAGCAATACCGAGTTTACAGGCACTTACACCGACGTATTTAATTCTATCTGGAATTTCAACGTGGATTTTGACAGCGACTCGCTAGTACTGAACATCATGGGCTCTTCAGATTGGGCAAATGTTCGTATGAGCGATAGCGTCTACAGCGTATTGAAGTTTAGTTTTACTGATTTGGATTGGGGTGTTCCCGTTCAGAGCCTCGCGCTAACAGGTTATTCATGTGTATCTACTGGTTTCTCTTGTGATGTCAGAGAGCTGATCGGCATAGATAACGTTAATATCCTCGATTTCACTAACAATGAAATCCTTATTGGACTTAACGGTCTCTACCACGGAGAAACATACAAGTTCACGATTAATGGGGGTCAGGTACCTGTCCCGGAATCATCGTCATTGTTGCTTCTTCTAGTAGGATTGTTTGCTGTGATGTTGAAGTGTTCGCTAATCAGAAAAAAATAATAATTCAGATCAGTTAGTCAAAAGCCCAGCCTTGCGCTGGGTTTTTTATGGGCGAAAAGTGAATCTGCAGATATGTGATAAAGGTAAAGTTCTAAAAAGATACCAATAAAAAGATGTATGAAATGCTCGCAAGCGGTAGTATCGCTAATTAAATCAGATAATTAATAAGAGCGATTTATGAATACATCCAAACTACTTCTGACGGTTACCCTAAGTGGATTAATAACGGCCTGCGGCGGTGGAGGCGGCGGCGGCGGTGGATCAGCCCCGGCATCTAAAGCTGCATCTTCAATAGCACCTGCCAGTAGTCTTGCACCATCGTCGGTGGCAGCTTCCTCTCTCGCTGCCTCATCAACTCCAGTTGCCAGTTCAGTTGCATCGGTTGCAGCCAGCTCTGTCGCCAGCGGTGCGCCAACGATTAGTGCCTTTATTGTGGTGGATCAGTTTGGCTATCTGCCCGATGCGAAGAAAGTTGCGGTAGTGCGCGATCCCCAAACCGGTTATGACGCGGCGCTAAGCTTTACGCCCGGTGCGACTTATCAGCTTATCAATCTGGATACCAACGCTCTGGTGCTCAGCGGCAGCGCGGTAAGTTGGAAATCCGGAGCGACTTTTGCTGCCGCCGGCGATAAAGCCTGGTGGTTCGATTTCTCCAGTGTTACCACACCGGGCACTTACGCGGTGGTGGATGTGGAAAAAAATGTGCGCTCACCCGGCTTTAAGATCGGGGCAGATGTCTATAAGCCTGTGCTGAAACATGCCATGCGCAGTTTCTTTTACCAGCGTGCCGGTTTTGCCAAACAAGTGCCGTTTGCCGAAGCGGGTTGGACGGATAGCGCTAGCCATATAGGCGCAGGGCAGGATAAGAACGCGCGTCTGTTTAGCGACAAAAATAATGCCGCAACCGAAAAAGATTTATCTGGCGGTTGGTATGACGCGGGTGATTACAACAAGTACACCAACTGGCATGCCTATTATCTGGTCGCCCTGCTCCACGCCTACGCAGAAAACCCGACGGTTTGGGGTGATGACTACAACATCCCCGAATCCGGCAATGGCATCCCCGACATTATCGACGAGATTAAATGGGGTTTTGATTGGCTGAAGAAAATGCAGAATGACGATGGTTCTGTGTTGTCCATTCTCGGCCTTGCTCATGCCAGCCCACCTTCTGCAGCGACTGGCCCCAGTTATTACGGCCCCGCGAATACTTCAGCCACACTGACCAGCGCGGGCGCGTTTGCGCTCGGCAGTAAAATCCTGGCTAGTTTGGATAACCCCGAGCTGAATACTTACGCTGCTGATCTGAAAACTCGCGCCGAAAAAGCCTGGGTTTGGTCAGTGGCCAACCCCAATGCCATCTTCCGCAATAACGAGGGGGCATCGGCGGGTTTGGGTGCTGGCCAGCAGGAGGTTGATGATGCCGGACGTGCGACGAAAAAAACCACCGCTGCGATCTACCTGTTTGCAGCGACAGGATCTTCAACCTACCGCGACCATATCGATGCCAATGCTAGCAACGCGACTAATTGGGTGGATGTCTGGGGTGAGCCGGAGTTAACGGCCTGGCTCTACTACGCCAATTTACCGGACGCCACGAGTCCTATCGCCAACACTCTCAAAAGCCAATACCAGTCGGCGTTCAACGCCAATCACAATTGGCCTGCCGTGCGCAATGGCGAAGACCCCTATCGCGCCTATATCGGCACCAGCAACTTCACCTGGGGCAGCAACCGCACCATTTCGCGCAAAGGGCTAACGTTTAACAACCTGATCGATTACAAGATTAGCGGCACTGATGCTGCTGAAGTGCGCAACGCTGCAGTTGGCTATTTGAACTACATCCACGGTGTTAACCCGCAGGGCATGGTCTACCTGTCCAATATGTACAGCCTCGGTGTGCACAGTTCGGTCAACGAGTTCTACCACTCCTGGTTTACCAATGGCAGCGCGCTCTGGGATCGTGTTGGAACCTCTACTTACGGCCCAGCGCCTGGGTTTTTAGTGGGCGGCCCCAACCCATCCTACGACTGGGATGGCAACTGCACTTCGGGTAGCCCGAATGCCGGTTGTGGCGCTGCCGCACCCAACCCACCCAAAGGTCAACCGGCGATGAAAGCCTATCTGGACTTCAACACCAGCTGGCCGCTTAACTCCTGGCAGATCACCGAGAACCACAACGACTATCAGGTTGCGTATATTCGGTTGTTGTCGAAGTTTGTTCCCAAGCCTTAAATATCTGGTTTGACACCACAACACCACAACGTCATGATGTTGTGGTGTCAACCAAGAGGCCACTCCCATGAGCCAGTTATCCAAGCGCTCAACCATCTATTTCGATCCGCAACTTCATCAAGCACTCCGCCTAAAAGCTGCTTCGACCCATGTGTCCCTATCTGAATTGGTGGATGAGGCTGTGCGCTTATTAATGAATGAAGACCAGCAAGATCTTAAAGCCTACGCTGATCGCGTGAGCGAGCCGGAAATCAGTTATGAAGTGCTGCTCAATGATCTGAAGGCCAATGGCAAACTATAAAATCACCTTCAAAAGTTCCGTTGCGAAAGATCTACGCGCTATTCCGACAGCAGACGTCCAGCGAATTCTCAACCGTATCGACGAACTTGCCGAAAATCCCCGTGCCCATGGCTGCATCAAACTCAGCGGTAACGAGCTGTATCGGGTTCGGCAGGGCAGCTACCGAATTGTTTATGAAATCCGCGATGGTGAGTTGATTGTGGTGGTTATCAACGTTGGGCATAGGTCATCAGTCTACGCAACATAATCCTATACTTTTATAAAAACAGTCAGGGCTGATGTGATAGAAACCAGTGTTATCTCCCATATAGATTTTTTTATCCGCTACGCCTGTATCGGTCAGTTGCTGCTATTGATCGCGTATCTTTTTTATAAACCCTATCGCACGCCATCGACTTTTCGCGCGCAGATTATTCCGTTGATGTTGGCGTTGGGTGTTACTCCTTATTTGTTGTTGACCCCCCCTTACTCACCCCCCCCACACCCTTTTATTCCCAGCATTCTGTTGATCTTTACCCACACCATCCCACTTTT
>NZ_JBRFPI010000021.1:0-22708 GCF_053579595.1 Cellvibrio sp. | reverse complement strand
CACTCATGCGCATAAAATCATTGATCCACTCATCTAGAGCGTCCGCTTTTTCAACATCATTGGATCGTGTAGCTACCGGCGATTTTGTTTGATGTGCAACAGGCTCAGGCAGAAGCCCCGTGTCATTACCGAAAGGGATCTGAGCGTCTTCGGGTTTCATCCCGCTGCCATAATTTTTCAGCATTTGCTGATAAAAATGATCGGCCAGCCCAATACCTGAACCGCTGGTCAAATTGAGCACCATTTGTTGGTCCAGCATATCGCGATGAAAACGTGTGGTCTGACTATCAAAGTAATTGCCATCTCCAAATGCATCATTTGCTTCGCGCATTGTTTTTAACATTTGCTGTACAAACATGGCTTCAAACTTTTTAGCCACCTCTTTCAACGCCTGCGGATCTTTGTCGCGCCCCATAGCCTTGATCGAATTCAATGAATTAGGATCAAAATACGAATCCTTAACTTGTGACGCGCCAGCGCTGGCATCAATAGGCAACATTTAAATCACCACCAATTCTGCTTTGAGTGCACCGGATTGTTTCAACGCCTCCAAAATTGCCATCAAGTCACTGGGCGATGCACCGACGTTATTTACCGATTTCACTATGTCATCCAGATTGGCACCGGGAGCAAATTTAAACATCGGATTATTTTCTTCCTCTGCTTTCACATTGCTACTAGGTACAACAACTGTTTGCCCCCCGGCTAGTGCATTGGGTTGGCTTACAGTAAGGCTTTCCGCAACGGATACTGTAAGACTGCCGTGAGTAACAGCAACCGGTGAAACGCGTACATTTTTACCCACTACAATAGTGCCAGTACGTGAATTGATAATGACCTTGGCAACCTCCTCGCCGGGAGTGACGTCGATATTTTCCAACATGGATATAAAATCTACGCGCTGGGCCGGATTTACCGGCGAGCTGACCATAATAGAAACTGCATCCAATGGGCGAGCAACATCAGGCCCGAGCATGGCGTTAATGCTTTTTGCCAGTGCATTGGCAGTAGTGAAATCAGCACGATGTAAATTAAACACAATTGGCTGGCCGCCAGCGAAATTAGTTTCCACCATGCGCTCAACAATCGCGCCGCTTGGAATACGACCAGCGCTGGGAATGTTCACGGTAATTTTTGAACCGTCATTACCTGAAGCACTGAGTCCACCCACAACCAAACTACCTTGTGCAACCGCGTAAACTTTTCCATCAAGACCTTTAAGAGGGGTCATTAACAAACTTCCACCGCGCAAACTTTTCGCGTTACTAATAGATGAAACAGTAACATCAATAGTCTGGCCTGGTTTTGCAAACGCGGGTAACTCCGCCTGAATCATTACCGCCGCGACATTTTTCATTTGCATCCGCGCACCTTCCGGTACCGTAATGCCAAATTGTTTAAGCATGCTATTGAATGATTGGGTGGTAAACGGCGATTGGGTAGTTTGGTCACCCGTACCATCCAAGCCAACCACTAAACCATATCCAACCAATTGGTTGGCGCGCACCCCTGCAACACTGGCAATATCTTTAATGCGCTCGGCTTGGGCAACACTGCTCAATGCCAGAGCCACACCAAACATCAGAAACAAAAAATTACGCATAAAAATACCTCAGGTTAAAAAGCTACACTTATACCAAATCACAAAGGCCATAAATCGCTATTAAAGAAACGCGACAACCATCCCATGGACTGGGAATTGGCCAACTCACCGGTACCGCTGTAAGAAATCTTTGCATTTGCCAAACGAGTCGAGACTATAGTGTTATCCGGTGCAATATCGTCTGGGCGCACCATACCGCTGATGCGGATAAATTCATCGCCACGATTGAGTGTGATCCACTTTTCACCACGAACAATCAAATTTCCATTAGGTAAAATTTCCGCAACAGTAACGGTGATATTACCTTGCAAACTGTTGCTTTGATCGGCATCGGAACTTCCATCAAAGGTGCGATCCTGTTCAAGTGTGGTGGTTAACTCATTACCTTTAATCGTTGGATTAACGCCTAATAAAGGCCCCGCATTAAAATCCACAGTGCTTTTTTTACCCGTTGCAACACCAGAGGATTTTCTCGATACGGTCCGCTCGCTCAGGGTGACGGTAATAACGTCCCCCACAAAATGTGCTTTTCGATCATCAAATAAATTAAGACCATAAGCAGCTTGATAAAGGGAGCCTTCAGTGCGTTGCGGCATCGGCATATTGGCTGCGATTGTCGGCGCATAGGCAGGATCATCTGGCATGGGTTTTTTGTTAGTAAAACAACCACCAAGGCCGATAGAAACTAAAACCACAATCAGTTTGGTGAGGAGTTTTTTACGAAACAAAAGAGCGCGCATAATCAAATCACTCAATTAGAGATTTTGGGTAATGTATTGCAACATTTGATCGGCTGTAGAGACTACTTTGGAATTCATTTCGTAGGCACGTTGGGTGGTAATCATATTCACCATTTCCTCTACGATATCCACGTTGGAATTTTCCAGCATGCCCTGCTTGATTACGCCCAAACCATTTTCACCAGGAGTGCCTTGAACCGGGTTTCCACTCGCAACAGTTTCCACAAATAAATTCCCACCAATTGGTTGCAAGCCCGAATGGTTTATAAAATCTACCAAGGTAATATCACCCAATTGTTGGGGTTCTACCTGGCCGGGAGTGTACGCATTGACTGTACCCGATGTGCCAATCGTAATTTTGTTGGCCCCTTCTGGAACAATAATCGCGGGCTCTAATAAGTAACCATCGGCATTGACTAGTTGGCCTTCACCATTAATTTGCAGCTGGCCATTACGGGTGTAGGCAATAGTTCCATCGGGTTGGAGCACTTGCAAAAAACCATGGCCGTCAATCGCAACATCCAATGATTGTTCAGTGACCTGCAATGTACCCTGGGTAAATTCTTTTTGGGTTGCAACAACACGCACACCCGCACCCAATTGCAAACCCGATGGCAATTCAGTTTCTTGGGTTTGTTGTGCCCCCGGTTGACGCTGGTTTTGATAAAGTAAATCTTCAAAAACGGCACGGTCACGCTTAAAACCAATGGTGCTGGTGTTGGCCAAATTATTGGAGATAGTGGTTAGCTGACGATCTTGCGCTGACAAGCCGGTTTTACTGACATAGAGTGCGGCATGCATGATATTTTCCTCGGGTTAAATACTTGTTATATGAACAAGCATTAAAAAAATGTTTACATCAATTACGACATCTGCAGCAGCTGTGCAGAACTGGCTGAGTTCTCTTCCGCTGTCTTCATGATTTTTACTTGCATTTCATATTGGCGCGCGAGGCTGAGAATTTGTGTAAATTCCTCAATCGCGTTGACGTTACTGCTTTCGAGCATGCCGCTACGCAAAGTGACTTCAACAGCAGGTAATGCCGGTTGCCCATCACGCTGGCGGAATAAACCGTCATCGCCTTTTTCAATTGCCTGAATATCGGGATTCACCAATTTGATTTGCCCCACCTGCACCATGGCTTCAGGCCCCTGCCCCTGCCCAACGATAGAAATAATGCCGTCGGCACCCACCTGCACTTTTTCATTTTCGGGAATATTGATGGGCCCGCCAGCACCCAACACCGGTAATCCATTGGCTGTACGCAGCATGCCTGTTGCGTCCACCGTCATGTTGCCGGCGCGGGTGTAGGCTTCAGTGCCATCAGGTGCTTGTACAGCAATGAAACCATTTCCCTGAATAGCAACATCAAGAGGATTGTTGGTAGCGATCATTGAGCCGGAAGTGAAGTCTGCGCGAGGGGATTCAGTCATCGCATAGGCTCGGGTTGGCTGGCCATCACCGTAATACACTCCCATACTGCGCGACTGCTCAAAGTCAGCGCGAAAACCGGTTGTGCTGAGATTTGCTAGATTATTGGCGCGGTTGGCTTGTGCCAGCATGTTGTGCTTGGCACCGGTCATAGCGATAAAGAGGGCTTTGTCCACGATCTGTACTCCAGTAATACCTAGCGCGATTCTTCACCGCTAGTTTTTTGGCAGATTTGCCGTTACTGGAGGTTTTGCAAGAGCGATGCCAAGTAAATAGGCAGTTTTCGATGAAATCTAAACCATTGATATTAATAGTAAAATCTGAAATAAACACAAGGCAAACGCGGAGCATAAAAACAGCGGAATAAATAAGCGGCAAACTGCTTCCGCTGTTTGCCGCTTGGCCAGGGTAGATATTGATGGGTATTGCTGAGCTCCACCCATCCAACCTATTAACGAAGGTTGATGATTGTTTGTGTGGTGGCGTTAGCTGTCTCAATGGTTTTTGCATTCGCTTGATAATTGCGTTGCGCAATAATCAGGTTCACTAACTGCTCAGACAAATCCACGTTCGACTCTTCCACAGCACCGGCCGTAATATTGCCCAATTGCGCAGAACCAGGCGCACCAATAATCGCCTCGCCCGTTTCAAATGTCTGTGCCCACATGGTATCACCTACTGGTTTTAATCCTTCAACACTGCTGAAGTTGGCCAGCGCCACCTGCCCTAATACCTGTGCCTCGCCGTTGGTAAAACGCGCGAATACAATGCCGGTATTGCTAATATCCAACCCGGCCAAACGGCCAGTTGCGTAACCATTTTGATCCAACTCTTCTACGGCAAATACACTACCAAATTGCGTACTACCCGCTAGATCAATTAAAAAGTTGGAGCTTGATGGTGGCTCTGCCACCGGAATTGTTCCACCTTGCAAAACATTCAATGGAGCCAGCGCGCCTATGGGTTCGCCATCCTCACCCAATGGAGTCCAGTTAGAAATAAGAATCGCATCAGTTGCGAACTCATCAATCGTGCCGTCCGGGGCAAAATGAAGGTTGAATGATGCCATTGTCGGCTCAGTATTTTGGGGCGACGGCAAAGTCGGATCAGGATCACCTACATTTTGGCCATCAATTTGTACATACATTTTCAAATGGTTAGCTGACGTAGCAGGATCTGCCGCGTCATAAGGCTGTTTTACAAAGTATTGGCGCATAACATGCGCGTTTCCCAAACTGTCATACACAGTAGTAGATGTTGCATGGTTAAAGGTTTTCTGATCAGTGGGGCTAAATGCATTAATGGGGATTGGAGTGAAAAAGTTAGGGATATTAATAGAACCAAACATGCTTCCACCAAAGACTGGCACAGTGGGGGTGCTACTTAAAACGGAATATCCCTCTTGCATGGTGACTGTGACAGTACCGCCAACAACTACCGCATTCACATCATCGTTCACAATCTGTGCAGCGCCCTGTGAACCTTGAACTTCAGCCGAACCACCGGCAGCATCAAATGCAAATTCGAGATCGCGTCCGGTTGCCGAAGTGACCACCAAATTACCATCGTCATCCAGATCCGCCGAAATTCCAAAAAGCGTTGATGAACTCAAATCATTAATCTCGTCCATCAAGACTGACATATTGGTAGTGTCACTCAGTAACACCCCATTCAACTTGAATGAGCCATTATTGGAAAATACCTTCGGCGGAACAGCTAAAGGATCATCGGCAAATAAAGTCGCAGTCGTAGTCGCAGTGGCCGAAACTCCCGCCAATGCATTCAACGCCGACGCAGTTTTATTAGCACCTGCACCATACTCGCTGATAAAGGGAAGATCAGTTCCATTGGGGCCGCGAATAATCAATGTCTGCGAACCATAATCATTGGTAACCTTGGGGATACCCTGGGTATGGGCAGTAGGATGTGCAACACCGGGAACCGCACTATCCACAGCACTCAGTGCCGTTGTTAAGGGGTTAACATCCGATGTTGGATCTACTGTGATAGTGATAGTAGACGCAACGCCGGTTGCCATATCGCGAAACGATAACTCACCAGTTATATCGTCCACGAAGGCTTGCACATTCACAGCTGATGGATTGTCAAAGTTGGCAGAGTTGATTAAATTGGCCAGCGCTGCGGGAGACGTTGCAGCGCCTGAATTTAAAATCAAATCCACATCGTCAATAACAGTTCCTGTTGGATCTATGCGGGTAATATTAAATGTTGTTGTATTGGTGGGGCTGAAGGTAATAGGAACAAAACCGGTGGTAATATCGCCGACATTCAAGTTGGTGGTTGTAGCAACTTTAGCGCCCAATTTTGCCAAATTGATGCCAGCACCATTAGTCGTAAATTCAGAGCCAGTAGTTTCCAGGACCAACTCATTAGAATCGAGATTGAGCGATGCACGTACAGCCGTTGTTTGACGAGGCTCCTGTGAACTTACATCAACACGTAAGTCACCCAATACCCCGCTAACATTACCATCTGCATCTGCAGCGAAACCTTGCAACAGCGCGTTTGTACCATTGACGATGTAACCATCCTTATCCAACCCAAAAGTACCTGCACGGGTAAACAGACGCTCACCATTTTTTTCCACTACAAAGAAACCTTCACCATTGACCGACATATCCAATTCATTTTGCGTAAATTTCAAATTACCCTGAGTAAATTGCTGGCGAATGTTTTGAATAGTCACGCCACTACCAGCGGTGTTTGAACCGCCACCAAGCAAGGTGCTGGTATATACGTCACCAAATTCCGTGCGCGAGGATTTGAAACCAATGGTGCTGGCATTGGCGATATTGTTACCGGTCACTTGCAGATCGGTATTGGCCGCACGAATTCCGCTTAACGCTGTATTGAAAGACATATTACACCTCGACCATAACGATTAATGGCTAAAAACTTTGTAATTTATGACGCAACTTTTAGAAACTATTCAGCCAACTTTTAACGTAACTATTTTTAAATAAAATAAATTCCAAGCCCAACAATCACTAATTAAATTGTTTTACATCTTTGGCATCGACTGCACCTATACCTGCAAGATTCAAAATAAGCGCACCATTTTCACCAATAGTCACACTATTCACGTTGGCGCTGAGCGATGTATTCAGCGCTTCAGATTTTCCATTTTGGGTCGCTGTGATTTCAAAACGGTACTTACCGGCGGCGGCAACCGAATCTTCATCGGCTTCCCAATCCAGCAATTCACCATTCACTTCCAGATTCTGACCATCCCAACGGAATACAGCTTCCCCAGCGGGCACATCGCCAACAGGGATAGCTTGTACAAGCGAACCGGTACTATCATAAATACTGACTTTCATATCCTTGGTGGGATAAGATAGGTCCACACTGCCTGCTACAATTCCTCCTTTTACCAAGGTGCTGGTATCCGATTCCACCGTCACACTGCGACCAACCAAGGACGATGCTTGCAGCGCATTATTAGACATAAAACTATTGAAGCTGGTATTTAAACGCTCCAAACCTTCCACTGAACTGAACTGTGCCAGTTGCGCCACAAATTCACTGTTGTCTTGCGGGCTTAATGGATTTTGATTGTTCATTTGCGTGATCATCAATTCAAGAAACGCAGCCTGCCCCAGTTCGTTGGTGTTCTTTTTTGTTTCTTGCTTTTTAGTGATGCTGAGATTGTCGGCAACATTGTTAGTTGCTGTTGCATTAGATACAGTCATGATTCAGCCCCTTATTGACCAAGCGTTAAAACGCGTTGAACCATTTGTTTGGCTGAATTCATCACTTCGACATTCATTTGAAATGAACGCGATGCAGCAATCATATTCGCCATTTCTTCAACCGGATTCACATTGGGGTAATACACATAACCTTCTTCATCCGCCTTTGGATGCGTTGGTTCATAACGGCGTTGCAGCGGTGCATCACTCTCTACAATACCGAGCACTTGTACGCCCGCTGCCGCATCAACTTCGTTATCACTGTAAGCGCCTTCAGTAACGCTGGCACGCATGGCGTCTTGTTGGATAGCAGCAAACACCGGCTGGCGACTGCGATAGACTTCATTCACACTGGAGCTGGCTGATTGCGCATTCGCCAGGTTGCTGGCGGTGGTATTTAAACGCAAACTTTGTGCGTTCATACCGGTGCCAGCGATATCAAAAATATTTCCAAGTGCCATGATTCAATACCTACAAAATGTGTTCAGAAAAAACGCCCACCAAAAGTTAATAACGGTTTTACTCGCCGCGAATCGCTGTGCGCAACCCGGTAAATTTGCTGTTTAGAAATTGAAAACTCGCTTGGAATGCCAAGGCATTTTTCATGTATTCCGCGTGTTCAATTTGATCTTCAACTGTGTTGCCATCAATGGATGGCTGTTGCGGTGTGCGATAGAGAACGTCGCCTTCATCTGTTGAGAAACCACTGCCATCAATATGACGCGATTGGGTGGTAGAGAGATCAAAGCCTTGGGATGCATTCATCTTTTGGTTCAACGCCTGCTTGAAATCCAGATCTTTTGCTTTGAAATTCGGGGTATCAATATTGGCGAGGTTATTTGCCAGCACACCCGCGCGCTCAGAGCGAAAGTGCAGCGCTGATTCGTGGATGCCGAGTGCTTTGTCGAAAGAGATAGACATATCAGGTTCGCCTTCTAGAGATGACAGGTGGCAACCAAAGCGGTTGTGACCTTTTGTTATTTACAACAAAGCAACGCCTGTGCCAACGGTCAAAAACAAACATAAACCATTGTTTTTAAAGGATTATAAAAATCTTTTTCGGTGGCTTTTTAAAAGCGGCAATAGCCAAGCGGCAAAGGTTTTCCGCTCATGGAGACAAGCTGCAAGGGAACGGCAAATAGCCCCAAAAAAAGAAAACCGGGAAAAAAGCCCGGTTTCAGGAAAGTGAATAGCACTGAAAAGCCTAAATCGCTTTGTAGAGAATACCCGGCTCGCAGCGCACCATTTCAAACAAATCAGCCGCACCGGCCAAACCTTCTGACGAACCAAGGAAGAGAATGCCTTGCGGCTTTAAGGAGGCGTGGATTTTTTGCAGGATTTGCCGCTTCAAATCGGCATTGAAATAAATCAACACATTGCGGCAAAAAACGATATCGAACTTGCCCAATGCAGCGTAGGAATCCATCAAGTTGAGTGAGCGAAAATCAATACGCTCCTTCACCAGACTTTTTACTCGCCAGACAACAGGTGTAGGGTTATCAAAGTAGCGCTCTAATCTTTCGGCAGATAACCCGCGTAAGACCGACAGCTTATCGTACTCTCCGCGCTTGGCCTGATCCAAGACAGTCGATGACAAATCAGTCGCCACAATTTGCACCTGCCGCGCCAAATTACCCATCGCCTGACGCTTGTACTCCTCGACCATCATACTGATGGAATAAGGTTCCTGCCCCGATGAGCAAGCAGCAGACCAAATGCGTACCGGGCCAAACATGCGGTTATTGCCTGCCATCAGTTGCGGCAGCAAGGTGTTTTTAAGATGGTCGTAGGGATAGATGTCGCGAAACCAAAAAGTCTCATTGGTGGTCATGGAATCGACCACCTGGTCTTTCAATTTGCGGTTGATCCCCAGCTTTAGTGCGCGCACCAATTCACCAAATGACGCGATATTATTTTCCTCCAAAATGCGGCGAATACGGTTGGTTACTAAATATTGTTTGTTATCGCCCAGCGAAATGCCGCAGGCGTCTTCAAGGAATTGACGGAATTGATCAAACTCGGCCTGGTCAATATTGTCTCGGCCCACCGGTTTGGCAAAAGGTGACTCTTTATTAATCATAGGCTTCCAATGTAAAACAATTGCCGCGCGTCAATTCGCAACGGCAATACAAAGTCAGGCTTCTTCAGGTGGCAACAAACTTTCACCGGTAATCGCCAGGACGCGATCATTTACGCGTTTTGCCAGCTCATCCGGATGGAACTTCGCGAGAAAATCATCTGCCCCCACCTTCCGCACCATGGCTTCGTTAAATACACCACTGAGAGATGTGTGCAGGATGATATGCAGTTTTTTCAGTTCAGGATGGTTGCGCACCTCAGCTGTAAAAGTGTAACCATCCATCTCCGGCATTTCGATGTCGCAGATAATCATGATGAGCTCTGCGTAAGGATCTTTTCCTTCTTTGATCAAGTCAGTTAAGTATTGGAAACCTTCTGCGCCATCTTTTTTGACAGTGGTTTTAATTCCCATTCCTTCAACTACACGCTGGATTTGTTTGCGCGCGATAGTCGAGTCATCAATGATCAATACATGTTTTTGTACTACGCGATCGGCGATACCGTCTTCAATCACACCTGCGCTAACTTCTTCTCGCGCCGGTGAGACCTCGGCAAGGATTTTCTCTACATCAATAATCTCCACCAATTGCCCATCAACCTGGGTGACAGCAGTCAGGTAATGCTCGCGGCCTGCTCCCTTTGGTGGTGGATGAATATCGCCCCAATTCATATTGACGATGCGTTCAACAGACCGCACCAGAAAACCCTGTGCGGTGCGATTGTACTCGGTGATGATGACAAAGCAGCTCTCGATATCCGGCAACTCGCGGCGGCCAATCGCAAGGTTCATATCCATTATGGGTATGGTGCCACCACGGATATGGGCAACACCACGCACTACCGAGCTACGACCAGGAATCGCATTGAGTTGCGGGCACTGAAGCACCTCCTTTACTTTGAAGACGTTAATGCCATACAACTGCTGACCGCCAAGCCGAAACAACAGGAGCTCCAGACGGTTTTGCCCAACCAACTGTGTACGCTGATTGACACTATCCATTACACCAGCCATGCAATTACCTCATTTATTCTCAAATTTCCGGCTCAGGTCATCTGCAAATTGGCCACAGCTATACGGCACAGTATTTGCTTTGATGCTTAGTAAAGCAGCTTAGCGGCAAAAAAGTGTCAGGCTTTAGTCGTTAATGATCCAGACTGGCACTCAGTTCTTACCCTTGAGGATAGGACAAAATATGGAACTTCCTAGTTTTTACAGAACTTTCTTGCGGAATATTTTGCGCCACAGTTCGGGCGTAGCTGCTGCATCAGCTCTATTGATCACCTACTCGTCCACTATTGGTGCCGCACCAGTTTATCCACCACTGCAATTGAAACAGGACATTGCCAGTTTTTTGGCGAAAGAGTATTCAACGATTGAGCATGAACGTATCGACATCAGCGTAAGCAATCTGGACAACCGCCTGCGCCTGGAGACCTGCGCATCACCACCCATATTCACCACTCAGGACACGACAGGTTACGGGGGAAACATTAGCGTTAAAGCCACGTGCGAAAGCGGCAAGAAATGGTCAGTACACGTCCCGGCACAGGTCAATATTTACCGCCCAACGCCTGTGGCGCAGGGCAATATCGCTCGCGGCGAGCTAATCACCGGCGAGCACATTACCAGCCAATTGATGAATATCAGTGATATCCGGCAGGCTTTTCTGACCACCACCAGCGACATTATTGGCAAACAAGCAAAGCGGAATATTAGCCGGGGCGAACCCTTTAAATCTGCCGCTCTCGATGCCCCCACTGCGATTAAGCGCGGTGAAATTATCATCTTGGAAGCGCTCGCGGGGAGCATCAAAGTCAGTAGCGCAGGCACCGCAATGACCGATGGCCGCATAGGTCAAACAATCAGGGTGCGCAATAACTCATCTGAGCGAATCATCAGTGGGATAGTTGTTCGGCAAGGGGTAGTCCAAACCCTCTGAATTGTGAAAGTTTTTTTAATTTATTGCTAAAGTTAAGCAACAGCTGGCCGATAGCCTGCTAGGGACTCTTTAAATACACAGCGTTGGGCTAGATTAAAGAGGATCCTTTGTCACGACATAGCAACCGCGGCATTTTTACAGTTAATCGCTGATGGGGTTAATCGCCATTGGCAAACAGGGGAACAAAATGAACTTTAACACCAACAACTCACTGGACTCTGTGGGCACCAAAGGTACCCGCAGCAAGCCCGCAACACCGAACACGGGTGAGGCAAAAGCACCTGTTCCTGCCGATATTGCCCCCGCAAACAAGGGCCTTGGTGATCAGGTGGTGCTGAGCCAAGAAGCGCAAACTTTGGGGCGCCTGCAGGCCAAAATCAATAATGCGCCAGATGTTGATATGGATAAAGTCGCCGAAATTAGACGCGCAATCGCTGAAGGCCGCTTCGAGATCAACGCTGAGCGTATTGCTGAGAATATGCTCAACCAGAACGATCTTCTGGGCTAAGAATTGCTTTAGGAGTTAAACGCACTCTCCCCCGGAGTGTTTTTGATTCGCTCGATTTAATTTGTGTCACCCCAAAATGAAGAGGTTGCTATGTCTCTCGATATCACTTTACTGCGCCAGATGATTACGCAGGATTCTGCTGCTATTTCCCAACTCAAACACTTGTTAGCGCAAGAGCGCATCTTGCTTGAACAGCGCAAACAAGATGAACTCCCACAAATTATTGAGCAAAAGGCCATACTGGTCGAGCAGTTAAATAACAGCGCCAAGCAACGTCAGCAAATACTGAACGCACTCAGCTTACCGGCTAATGCAAATGGTTGGGATTTATTTCTGCAGCGCAATGCAGCCACGCTACCACTGCGCGATGAATGGAAAATGCTGGTAAGTGAGTTTGAAGACTGCCAAAAAATGAACGACATCAACGGCAAAATGATCGCACGCTCCCAACAAACACTAAGTCATCTGCTCGGGTTGCTACGAGGTAAAGTTGCAGCACCAGCACTGTATAATGCACAGGGTGCTAAAACCCAGTACACCTCCTCCTACACAGTCGCCAAGGCCTGATCACCACATAACAAAAAGGGCGCAACCTTGGGGTTGTGCCCTTTTTTGTTTTTAATGTCCCGTCCTGAAATAGGTTTACACCTTGGATTCTGTAGAAAAACTTCTTACAATGCCCGCCGCTTAGCGCAGCTGGTAAATTCCTACACCGGTTTTTTCGCGTTAACCCATCAAGTCCTCATAGCTTAAATGGATAGAGCACCTGCCTCCTAAGCGGGCGATCCAGGTTCAATTCCTGGTGGGGACACCACTTTATTATTGCTGTAAAAAAATACCTCATCGCCGAAAAACTTCCTTCATCGCCTTCTCCTTTGCAAGCTTATTAAACAGCTCATCCAGATAGAAGATTTTTTGTATTAACTTTTATCCAGTGTGATCGAAGTTAAATTCAAGCACGACAAAAGCTAAACAACTAATTCTTCAGGCTCCGCAGATACATCAAATAACTCCCCGAGACACCCATTAGCACCTGCGAGCAAAAGAGATGGACTCTTCATTACAAAGAATAGGAGAAATCACGGCCAAGGCGCGGGAGTAACGCTCACGTATTGGGCTCCGCCCTCAGAAGGCTCAGGCTCCAAGGTTTGCGCATCGAGCCCACAAGCAATTTTGCGAAACTCCTCCTGCACGCCTGCAAAGGCATCTTTGTGTAAAGAGTTTTCGTTGTTAGGATTGTTTGCAATAATCCATTCGATCAACGCGTTGATTTTGCTGTTTACCTCCATGGCAAATGCCACTTTTTCCGGTGCTTTAGACATCGCCTACTCCGCTATTAATGAATATTAATGTCCGGCAAATATTCTTGCCGCATAAAATCCTGCCAGCGCAGAAACGGCACTGACAAAAGCGCCCCACGCAATATCGACTAACGTGAGGGATAAAGACCAACCTTTTAAAGTTGCCATATTGGTCAGGTCATAACTGCCATAGGCAATAACACCTAATCCCAAGCCCAGACCGACGGCCATTAACCAGTTTTGCTCGCGCAGTGCCGGGCTGATAGCAAATAAAACCAATCCTGCCAGATACAACACATAAAAAATTATCGCCGGAACGATTCTGACTTCTACGGACATGAGCTCCCCCATGTGTGATTGATAGAAACTTTTAGCGATCAGGGTTAACCAAACAAAGTCCATTACACAAAATACAACCGCCGCACCGAGATAAGCAGCAATGTAGGGCATAGAAATTCACCATCACAAATTAATAATGATCGCAGCCAGGAGAAAAAAGGTCTGTGCGGTAGCTAACGTGAAAGGAGAAATCGAATCATTCGTTGCAGGTATTGATAGAGAGAGTAAATACTAATGAAAATCGCGCGATTTTAGCGACAAAGAATCAATACGCGCTGAATAGTCATGTAATTGGCCTGCGATAACATGAACCACCGGGCTGGAAACATTATCGTTATTCACTTCAACTGTGCCTTTGATTAACAATAATCTGGACGTCAGCAAAGCCTGGCGAAATGTTTCCTGGGTGCCCTTCCACACAATGACATTGATATTCCCGGTTTCATCCTCCAAGGTTAAAAACAATGCACCGCTGGCAGTACCGGGGCGCTGCCGTCCGGTCACCAAACCGGCGACGCGGACAAAACTGCCGTGACGGAGATCTTTAAGTTCAGCGTATGTTTTACAACGGTTAAATGGATATTCATTTCGCAACAATGACATCAAATGCGGGCGCAAGCTCAAGCCAAGCGTATCGTAGTCATTCAATACATCCTGCTCAATCGTCGGGGCAGCCGTAAACAAATCATCCTGATCAGTAGTTTCTGCATCATCCAACAATTCAGAAAAAGGATTAACCGCCGCTGCAGCCCAACGCGATGCATGCCTGTCACCGGCTAAGCTGCGCAACACATCGGCAGATGCAAGATATTGCAAATCGATGGCTGTTAAGCTTGAGCGTCGAGAAAGATCTTGTAGAGAACTGAATGGTTTTTCAGCTCGCCATACCTGCAACAATTGTGCCTTGTTGTGATCCAGATTTTTTATTTCACAAAAACCCAAGCGTATTCCAAATGGGTGAGAAGAAACAGACGCTGCAACTTTTTCCAATCGATGCTCATAGTGACTGCAATTAATATCTACCGGCAATACTGCAATATCATGGCGCCGCGCATCTTGAATCAATTGTGATGGCGAATAAAATCCCATCGGTTGGCTATTTAATAACGCACAATAAAATGCTGCTGGATGATGGCATTTTATCCAGGATGAGGCATAAGCCAGCAGCGCAAAACTCGCAGAATGGGACTCGGGAAATCCGTAGCCACCAAAACCTTTTACTTGCTCAAACAAGCGAATGGCAAAATCCATTTCGTAACCACCTTGCAACATCCCATCAATAAATTTTTTCTCAAATTTCATTAACGTACTGTTTTTCCCCCAACTTGCCATAGCGCGACGCAACTGATCTGCTTCGCCGCCGGTAAAACCGGCGGCCACCATCGCAAGGCGAATGACCTGCTCTTGAAAAATAGGAATTCCAAACGTTGCGCCTAATACTTCTTTTATCGCATCGTTGGGCGAGTCGTCTTCTTCAAGTCCATTCCTACGCCGCAGATAGGGATGCACCATGCCACCTTGAATTGGACCGGGGCGAACAATCGCAATTTGTACTACCAAATCATAAAACTTTCTCGGCTTCAAACGCGGCAACATCGACATTTGCGCACGCGACTCAACCTGAAAAGTTCCTACGCTATCGCCTGCGCACAGCATTTCATAGGTAGCGGGATCTTCAGGTTCAATATCTTTTAATGATTGAATAGCCGGATTGTAGCTATGGATATAATCGAGCGCTTTACGCAATACCGTCAACATTCCCAATGCCAGCACATCAACTTTGAGCAAACGCATAGCTTCAAGATCTTCTTTATCCCATTGGATTAAGGTGCGATCTGGCATGGATGCATTTTCGATAGGAACCAAATCGCTAATTTTATCTTGCGCAATAATAAATCCCCCCACATGTTGGGATAAATGCCGGGGAAAACCGAGAATCTGGCTTACCAAAATAAAAAAATGCTTCAACACTTGTTGTTGCACTTGCAAACCGGAAGCTTCAATTCGTTTAACAAGATCGACAGGCTTATCCCACCATGCGAGCGACTTTGCCAGTAAATCAACCAATGTATCTTCCATGCCCAAGGCTTTACCCACATCACGCACAGCACTGCGTGAACGATAAGTGATAACAGTCGCTGCAATAGCGGCGCGCTCTCGCCCGTATTTAGTGTAAATATATTGAATAACTTCTTCGCGGCGGGAATGTTCAAAATCCACATCAATATCCGGTGGCTCATCCCGCTCTTTGGAAAGAAAGCGCTCAAATAGGACCTTGATTTTGTCAGGTGAAATTTCTGTAATGAACAAGCAATAACACACCACACTATTGGCTGCAGAACCTCGTCCTTGGCATAAAATATTCTGCTGACGAGCAAACTGCACAATGTCGTAAACGGTTAAGAAAAAATATTCGTAGCTTTCTTCTTCAATTAAACGCAATTCTTTTTCAATTGTTTCTTCTACATGAGAAGGAACACCATTGGGCCAACGATCATGTTTTCCATAGTAGACTAGCTTGCGTAAATATTGAATGGGCGTGTAATTTTCAGGAACTAACTCTTCAGGATATTGATAACACAACTCTTCCATAGAAAAAGTACACAAATCAGCGATTGTGCAAGTCTCCTGCAATAATGTATCAGGATACAGCCGCGCCAATTGCTCAAGGGATTTAAGATAAGCTTCGGCATTAGGTTCAAGCCGTGTGCCTAGCTCATCTATAGAAGTATTGTGCCGAATAGCAGTGAGGGTATCTTGTAGTGGTTTGCGCTCTTTGCTGTGCATCAACGCATGGCCACACGCAACCAGCGGAATATTTTTCTTGCGACTGAGCGCCAACCAGCGCGGAAATACTTCTTGCTCCCCACCCCATAATTGATGATCAATACCAATCCATAACCGATGTTTAAAGGCGTTATAGAGTTGATCGATCACCGTTTCCGGTTCGATAATATCGCTGCCTAATTGCCCCAACCAAATGATTAAACAATGCTGCAAGCGGAAGCGCAGATCTTCAAAATGCGCTTCATATTCGCCCTTGGATGCACGGCGACGCGCAAGCGTGATAAAACCAGAGAGTTCCGCATAAGCAGTGCGCGTCGGAGCAAGTACGACCAAACGCATGCCATTACTGAGCGTAAAACGGCTACCTACAATTAATTTAAACTCCAACTCTTTCGCTGCAACAAAGGCCTTTACAACACCAGCCAATGAACACTCATCGGTAATCGCAATCGCGTCATAACCTAATTCAGCAGCGCGATGCACATATTCCGGCGGATGCGAAGCACCGGTCAGAAACGTAAAATTGGTCGTGCTGAATAAATGGGCGTAGCGCATGGAAAACTACCCGTAAATACCTTGCACAAACCACTGCTTTTTGTGCAAATCGCGAAACACCCAGAGGCGCACATAATCGTTGCGCTGTGCTAAAAAATAATCGCGCGCACTTGGCGCTTTCCACCAATTACCTTGCAAGCGCTCAGGGCCAGAGAGCAAGGTTAAATATCCACGCCAATACAATCCCCGCTTGCGCACTTCAATTTCAATCGGCGATTTAAATAACCAACACGGCCGCAGCGATGCTAAATGGCGATCTGGCAATTTCTGGTTAGATGGCTGGTTAAGTGCAATGAGCTGATTGCTTTCTTCGGGAATATAACTATCGCGGTAGCTGAGCTTGTAAATGCAGGCATCACCCAACCGGGCTTTTAACTTTGCAGCAGTCGTCGTAAATGCCTGGCTATTATGTTTGCGCCTGGAATCAAACTCCAACAATTGCGAGTGCGTTTGAATGGGCTGGATATTGCGACAACTCAATGTGAGCGTATCCACCTCAAAAGGAAGGTCGCGGTTTTCCAATTGGATCAAGGTGAGGTCAAAAAATAATTGCCAGTGGCTTTGCGCTGTATCGGCGTAAATCGCCATAACCTCTTTGCTGTGATAAATATCGGCCAGCGTCCATTCAATTTGATGGGTTTCCCATTGGCGCTTGCGTAAAAAATCGGCTAATTGCTGCAACAAATGTTCGACCGGCACTTGCAGCTGGTCAATTTGATGGATGGGATATTCAAACTGGATTTCTTCATTAAAAAACTCCTGCGGCTTATACATCACCACCGGTTTTTCAAACAATGACGATTGCTGAAAATCCTGATCGATACCAAAAATATCGCATAGTGTTTTTGCGAACTCTTGCCCGAACCGCTTTTTGATACTGCTGATCGATTGCGCCGCAATTTGCCGTGCAATATCACCGAAAGTTACAAAACCGGTTTTTTCCAGCGTATCAACTTGAGCGGGATAATCATGCAACAACTGAATCGGCAATTGCTGCAATCGCTCCACAAAAACCGGTTTGCTTTCATTGCCGTGAATATCGTAATGAACAAAGGATAACAGCCAAGCCGCTTGCGCCGAGTGCGCCAAGCCTATCGCCAGAGTCAGATTTTTTGCGGCAAAAAATTGCAGGACTTTTTCAACAAACGCGTGTACACCACCAAACAACATTAAGCAGCTGGAAATTTCCAACAACAAGCCTGACTGGGGAACCTGTTTGCTCGTATAGGTTTCGATATAAGGGGTAAACGCATACAACTGAGCTGAAAGTTCAGCTAATAACCGCTGCTCAGATGAAAGATCGCGCTCTTGATGAACACATCCACTCAATAGCTGCGCGGTCGATGCATCCATGCCCTGCACTACACCTCTGGCTATAGCTGCAGCATTTGCCCAGATCACATGCCGCTGCTCAAGAATTGCTAAAGCGGCATCATGGTGGAGATCAATCGCAAGCGCGTGGGCAGGTAAATCCGGCAAGCGCAGCGCGAGCCAAAGGCGATCTGGACGAGAAGTTGCTCGCATCATTACTTACGGCCACGCCGCCCTCCGCGCTGGGGCCGAAGATGAACCACATTGGATTTGGGCTTGCCGGTTTGATCCAGCAAATGATGCGACGCAAAACCTTGCCAGTTATGCGGCAGCGGCAATAACACCGGCTGCATCAGCGCAGCCAGCTCGCCTTTTTGTTTGAAGATATGCACCTGCAAATCCTGCGCTTGCAGGCTAATGGTCAGGCGCAAACTGGCTGGTGAACTTTGCTCGGCAGCTGCCGCCGGGCGAAATAACACATACAAACCCTGCCCCTCTGTGGCCGCCAATTGGCATTTGCGCAGCTCCGTGTAATTCAAAGATTGCGTTGGCTGCCACGCCAACACTGCCTCGCAGGTATTGGCGCGGGTTAGCTCAATAAAACTGAACAGGAAATCAGCCTTGTTGCTGCTCTCCACTACCAACACTCGCTCCAGATCTATCCCCGCCTTGATCAACGCTTGTGCAAAAGGCACGCAGGGAGGGTTGAGTAATACAATCAAACCCTGGGTATTAGTTAATGCCGGAGTCAACAAAAGCCATTCCGATTGCACAAAACCTTGCTGACAGACCTCAACCAAATTAGCGGACGGCCAGCCGCCACCCAGCAACTGCGCATTCAGCTCGCTATAACCCGTATCCCGCGTAGGTGATGGCGCGAGCCTGTGCGAGCCACCGCGCCAGATATCGCGACGGCAAAGCAATTGCTCCAAATCCGGGACGCTTGTCAGCGGATTATCGGGGGGATTGGGGGTCATAGTGGAGGTTTTTCAGGACTCGATAACTGTATTGATATACAGTATAGTGGCAACCCCCTAATCAGCGTCAAGCAAAAGCATTAGACTATTTTGCACTAATCGAATCGCTCAATTGGGGTTGTATTATTTAACATTCAACAAAATGTCTTGTGGCAATATGTTTTATAAATAAGGCCTTCGATCGCTTGGATTTACGCAGCAATGAGCCAATCAACAACAAACACAGCTGATCTCGCAGCGGATTATTACCTGACTAACTTCCAGTTTTTGGTGGATTGGGTATTGCAACGCTATGCGGATTTACTCAGCGCCGATGAACTCCATTTTCTTGCTTGCTTCCAACAGTTACCGCGCACCAGCCAATGTTTATTAGTGCGCTTATCCAGTCGTAAAGGCCCGTTATTTCGCCACGATAAATTGCACTATGCCGAGATAGAATCCATTGAGCACGCGGCGACTGAATTAATTGCAGCCGGCCTGCTCAGCGATAACGCCTTACTCAGTATTGATGAAGTCGCAAACCTGCTTACCAAAACCGAGTTGCTCAATCTGTTCAAGGAACATTTACAGGGAGCAAAACAAGCGCACAAAGAAAAATTGATTGCACAACTGACCGAACAGTTTCCAGAATCGAAAACCTGGCAAGACTGGACGAACCATCAACTTGGCACAACTTATCGGCTGGATAACCAAGCCATTATCAGTACCTTATTGTTATTATTTTTTGGCAATGCCTATCAAGACCTCACCGAATTTGTGTTGCAGGATTTGGGCTTGTATCGCTATGAAAATTACTCCATCGATCACCAGCACCGCATTTTTAAAAATCGCGCGGAATTGGAACAATACCAACAATTAATCCAGTTGCGCGATGAGTTGCAACTCGCAGCAGAAATAGAACATTTAACCAATCTTGCCAATCGCATTCCCGCGCAGCTGAACCATGCAGGCTTGCAGCGGCGCCGGGCGCGCTTGTGCAATCAATTAGCCTATGAACTGGAACGTGCAGACGAGCACACACTCGCACTCCAACTCTATTGCCAAAGCCATTTGCCACCCGCGCGTGAACGCCGAATCCGCCTACTGGAAAAACAGGGCGATATTGCGGGCGCATGGCAACTGCTTGGTGAAGTGTTGAATTCACCTTGCGATGAACATGAGCTACAAGTTGCCCAACGGATGGCGCCGCGCCTTGCTAAAAAAGTGGACGAAACTATTGTCAAACAAACACGCGCTCGGGTTATCGAGCAACAATTAATCCTGCCACAATTAGTCGATGAAAATAATAATATCCTGCGCGTTGAAGAAGTTGTGCGGCAATTTGCCCACACCGACGAATCGCCCTGCTTTTATGTCGAAAACTTATTGCTGACCGGTTTATTTGGTTTATGGTTATGGCCGGAAATGTTTCGCGGCATTGATGGCGCTTTTGCCAATCCGTTTCAAGCAGCGCCGCTGGATTTGTATCAGGAAAATTTTGTTCGCAATCGCCCCGGCATTCAGCAATTGTGGCAATTATTGGATGACAACGAACACCATGACCATATCCTCAAATTCTGGCGCGATAAAAACAGCGTGACCAATCATTTTGTAAACTGGCAATTTTTAGAACAGGAACTGCTTGATCTCGCGCTCCAGACAATTCCTGCCGCACATTTAAAAACTATTTTTAAACGCTTGTTATTTGATATTAAAAGCAACCGCAGCGGCCTGCCCGATTTAATCCAGTTTTTTCCTTCCTCTAATAACTATCGCATGATTGAAGTGAAAGGCCCCGGTGACCGGATTCAAGACAACCAGCAGCGCTGGCTGGATTATTTTGCCGCAAACACAATCCCCGCCGAGGTTTGGTATGTTGACTGGCAATAAGCCCAGAGCGGTTGCGGTAAAAACATTGGTCGCGTTTGCAGCCAAAAGCGGCAGCCTCGACCGCCGGTTTACGCCCTCACCTAGTGGTCAGGAAGGTATCGAAGGCCATCAGCGGGTAACGAGCAATCGCTCATCCAATTATCAAACCGAGGTGAGCTTGAGCATCACTTACGGCGATATTACCTTTCGCGGCCGCGCTGATGGTTATGCACCGTCTGACCATTGCATCGAAGAAATTAAAACCTTTTATGGCGACGTATCACGCATACCGGAAAACCATCAAGTACTGCATTGGGCACAGGCCAAATGCTATGGATGGATGTATTGCGAAACCCACGGCTGCGATGAAATTAATCTCGCACTGATTTATTTTAATTTAACCGATGAAAAAGAATATCGGTTAGAAGAAACCTGGAGTGCCGCAGAGCTAAAAGAATATTGTGAAAACCTTGCAGAAAAATATTGCCAGTGGCAGGCACAGATTAACCAGCGCCTTGAGCAGCTCAATCACTGGATTGAACAGCTACAATTTCCCTATGGCAGCATGCACAGCTCACAACGGGTAATGGCAGAAGCTGTGTACAAAGCCGCTGCAACCGGGCGAGTGGTATTAGCAGAAGCGCCCACCGGCACCGGCAAAACCCTGGCGGGATTATTTCCTGCCATTAAATCCATGCCCCGCACACCGGTCGATAAAATTTTTTATCTCACCGCCAAAACTACCGGCAAACAATTGGCGCTGGAAAATATCCGCCTAATCGCCAGTGATAAAAACGGCTCTGCCACACCACTGCGCACATTGGAATTAACCGCACAAGAAAAAGCGTGCCTTGAGCCCGACAAAAAATGCATGGGCGATTCCTGCCCTTACGCGTTTGACTTTTACACCAAACTGGAAGCCGCACGCCAAGCGGCTTACGCAACGCCCGTACTAGATAAACAAGCACTCACGGCACTCGCTTATGAATTTGAAATCTGCCCGTTTTACCTCAGCATGGAAATGAGCCGTTGGGTCGATATAGTCGTTGCCGATGTAAATTATTATTTTGATGGCACACCACTGTTATTAGGGCTTACCAACGAATTCGATTGGAAACCCTACTTGCTGGTAGATGAAAGCCATAACCTGATTGATCGCGCTCGCGGCATGTATTCGGCTGAGTTAAACCGGGGCGACTTGATCAGCGCAAAAAAGCAGTCGCCTGCACCGATTAAAAAAACATTGGATAAAATCAATAAACTCTGGCTCGCGTTGTTAAAGCTCCTCCCGGAAAGCCCGGATCAATTTCTGTTACTGCCGGTATTACCAGAAAAATTGGGCATGGCGTTAACCGAGTTCACCAATAGCTATATTGAGTTCCTGCAGAAAAATCCCGACCATTCAGTGCAAGAAACGATTGCGCAAGAATTTTTCTTCGCTGCACTCAACTACCAAAAAGTGGTAGACGTATTTGATGAAGATTTTTGTATTGATATGCAATCCATAGGTACAAAAGAAGAAGTACTGACCCTGCGCAACTTGATACCGGCAACACCACTTGCCGCGCGTTTGAGT
>NZ_JBRFPI010000020.1:0-22789 GCF_053579595.1 Cellvibrio sp. | reverse complement strand
GTTTGTATTTACCTGAGATCAATGCAAAAAATAAAAACTTGCAGATGGGTGCAGAGCGCACCGCGATCAACGCGCCTATGCAAGGCACCGCTGCCGATATTATTAAAACGGCGATGATCAAAGTGCAGGCCTGGCTCGATCAAACGCAACTCGATGCAAAAATCATTATGCAGGTGCACGATGAGCTTGTACTCGAAGTGGCTGAAGCCCAAGTTGAGCAAGTGCGCGCAGGATTGATTGAGCGCATGGCTGGCGCGGCTATACTTAAAGTGCCGCTGCTGGTGGAGGCTGGAGTAGGTGATAACTGGGACGAGGCACATTAATCGCACGCTGCAAATGATTGGGTTGCGTTAAAAAACCGGATTAATTGCAGCAATCAGTTCGGAGGGAATGGGCACCATGAAAAATAAATGGTTTTGTTATCTCACATTGCTGTCGCTGTTGTCATCATCTCCGGTGCTGGCCGAACTTGTGGTCAGCCATCGCGCGCCTTTTACTGAAGGTGATAAACACCATGTTTACAGCACTGAATTGTTGCGTCTTGCATTGGAGAAAACGCGCAAGGAGTATGGCAATTTCACTCTGCGCCCCATACCGCCGCGCAATTATGCTCGTGCACTCAAAGCTGCAGTCGATGATGCCTACCCTAATTTAATTATAGAGACGAGTTACGAGCAGGCGCTAACGCATCACGCCAAATTGGATTTTATTAATTTCCCGATGGATTTGGGCGTGTTGGGTTATCGCGTCTGTTTTATCAATCCCAAACTCAAGGCCAGCGGAAAAAAAATTGCCTCGCTTGAAGATTTGCGCCAATACACGTTTGCGCACGGTGTGGGTTGGGCAGATACGATTATTTTTCGCCACAACGGTTTAAAGGTGCAGGAAGTCGATAACTACGACGGCATGTTCTTGATGGTGATTGGCGGGCGGGTCGATTTTTTTTGTCGCGGTGCAAATGAAATTTTGGGCGAGATCGAACAATTTAGTCAGTTAAAGGAGCTAACTATTGATGAGCAATTCTTACTGGTTTATCCGCTGCCCCGATTTTTTTATTTGAACGGTAAAAATAAACTGGCTAAAAAGCGTATCGAGCTGGGTTTGCAGCGTGCCTACGCCGATGGATCGCTGCAAGCACTGTGGAAAACGCATTTCCAGCCCAGCTTGGCGCTGGTGAATTTAGGTGAGCGCCAAGTTATCCAGCTTGAGAACCCCTTGCTGGATAACCTGGAAATAAGTTTTGTGCCCGACTTTATGCCGCTGCTGGAGGCTGCGGGTGCAAAATCACAGCCTAAATGAACAGATTCTTAACAGTTTGTTGGTTGAGCGCTCTTTTATGCCTAAACAGGCACAGTTTGAAATTAGTAAATCATTGTTTTTAAAGGCTTTAATTGAATTAACAAAAAATTGTGCAAATTATTTAAAAATAGTTTGAACTAATTTTAAAAAGGGTGGGTCTCAGTTATGTGTGTTTTACGATCATGAGCTAACTCCTCCCCTAATGGCTTTTAAGCCAGCTGAGCGCGAAGTAATTTTAAAGCTAAGCCAACCCCGATTTTATCGGGGTTTTTTTTGCCTGTAATTTGGCCCGTCGTAATGGGAATTGTGCAAAAACTGTTGCAGTTACAAAGCTTTACGTTTTCTGCTGAACTTCATCGGCCACTCCAAGTCATAGTTACAACTTGCTTAATGGAGCCGTTTTTCTCTCGTAGTTCTTGTCTTGTCTCTCCGACCTAGCCCATCTGGCATCACCCCAAGGGTGCCAGTTCTTTTCCGATGATTTGCTTAAATCATCGGATTTTTTTATTGAGGCAGGGTTTCTTCGCTGCTTTGTTCTTGTACCGGCGGTGCCAGCCAGAACTGTAATTTTGCTTTGAGTTCATCGAGCCCGGCATATTTCAGTGCTGAAAAGCACTGGATACTCACCAGCTGATCGAGCTTCACCTGTTTTAGCTGCTTTTGCACCGCAAACAGTGCGTTGTTCGCTTGCATGCGGCTGAGCTTATCGGCCTTGGTCAGCAATATATGCACGGGCATATTGCCGCGAATAGCCCAGTCGAGCATGGTGGTATCAAATTCTTGCAAGGGATGGCGGATGTCCATCAGCAGTATCAAGCCTTTCAGGCACTGGCGTTTTTGCAGGTATTCCGACAAATCCCGCTGCCACTTTTCTTTTTGGTCGCGCGATACCTTGGCGTAGCCATACCCGGGTAGATCAACCAGCCGCTGGTCGTCGCCCACATTAAAAAAGTTGATCAACTGGGTGCGGCCGGGAGTTTTACTGGTGCGCGCCAGCTTTTGGTTGGTTAATGCGTTGATGGCACTGGATTTCCCCGCGTTGGAGCGGCCGGCAAACGCGACCTCGCAACCAGTCTCCGGTGGGCATTCACGAATGCTGGGGGCACTCTTGGTAAAATAAGCCTTGGTAAATACGATCTCGGTCAAGATAATAACCCTTCAAAATAGTGTGTTATTAGCGCGTTGGTAATATAATGCCGCCGCTTTTACCGGCCGCCGTGCGCGCCAAAAGCAGGAATCATGCGGAATCAAGTGGATTTTAGGGTGCGATTGTAGCTTGTTGGCCTGCCATTAAGCGAACCGTCCGCCGAATTCCTACGTATACTTGCCTGTTAAAGACGCACGCATAACAATCAGATTCATCGATCAATCGGATTAGCCAATGAAACATATCGTAAGAAATGCACTTTTATCGCTGGGTTTGGTAGCAGTTGCGCAGGGCGCTATGGCTGCGGGAGATGCGGCAGCAGGCGCAACCAAGGCTGCTGTATGTGGCGCTTGCCACGGTGCCGATGGCAATAGCCTCCTTGGTACCTTCCCGAAATTGGCTGGCTTGGGTGAGCGTTATCTGCTTAAGCAGCTGACTGATATCCAGGCTTGGGATCTGGAAAAAGATGCTGCCAAAAAAGCCACTACCGGCCGTGAAGTGCCGGAGATGACGGGCCTGCTCGCCAATATGAGCAAACAAGACCTGGCCGATATAGCGGCGCACTTTGCTGCTCAAACCACCCAATTGTCTGGCTCCAAGAAGATCGAAGTGCAAGTGAACTCGGGTATTAAAGTTGATGGCCTGGAATTGGGCGAGCGCATTTATCGCGCTGGCAACCCAACCACAGGTGTGCCCGCTTGTACGGGTTGCCATGCACCCGATGGCAAAGGCAACATCCCTGCCGGTTTCCCGCGTTTGAGTGGTCAGCACCCGGAATACATTGAGAAGCAGCTGCGTGCTTTCCGCGCAGGTGATCGCACTAACGATGGCGACCAAATGATCATGCGTTCAGTAGCCGACAAGCTGAGCGATGCTGAGATTATTGCCTTGGCCAATTTTATTGCAGGATTAAATTAATCATCACCAAAGGATGATTAATGAAGATAAAAAAGGCGACTTCGGTCGCCTTTTTTGTATCTTTGCTTTACAGATCTGGTGGCGCGCTGGAGAATCCGGCTCCAGCTTGGGAACTTGGATGATATTTGCAGGACTAATGCCGCAGGCATCCAACCGAATTCATGATTCACACACATTGTCTATTCACAATAAAAGTACTGAGGAGCGATTTATGCGTATTTTGGCCGCCCTGTTGGGCCTGGTTTTTTCCCTGAGCGCCTGTGCCCAGGAAGCGTCGAGCGAGTATCTGGAAGGTAAGGAATATGTGTTGCTGGAACAACCGGTGCGCACGGCTGATCCAAGCAAAATCGAAGTGGCAGAAGTATTTGCCTACTCCTGCCCGCACTGCTTTGATTTCGAGCCATTGTTACAAGCATGGGAAAAGAAGCAATCCGCAGATGTTTATCTTTCGCAAACCCACGCCATGTGGAATCCGCAAATGGAGCCACTGGTGCGTGGTTACTACACCTCGATTACCCTGAAAGTGAAAGAAAAAACCCACATGGCCATCTTTAATGCGATGCATTTGGAGCACAAGCAAATCGTTACTGCAGAGCAATGGGCTGACTTTTTTGCTACCTACGGTGTGGATAAAGCCAAGGCACTGAGCACCTTTAACTCTTTTGGTGTGACCAGCCAAATCAAACAAGCTGAAGCCCGTGCGCGCGGCTACAAGGTAACCGGCACCCCGGAAATGGTGGTGGATGGTAAATACCGTGTCAGCTCCCGCTTGGCGGGCGGCCATGCAGAAATGTTGAAAGTGGTGGATTTCCTGGTTGCTAAAACACGTGCAGAGCGCGGCACCAAGGTATCTGCCCAGTAATAGCAAATTTATTGATTATCTAAAAACCCACACCGGTCTTTCCGGTGTGGGTTTTTTATTGGGTGGTTGGTTTTCCCTGGAGGGTTATTTTGTGTTACGGAAAAGGTGAATCGGCGATGACTGGCTATACTCAGGAATAGTTTTTTCCTAAAGCCCGAGCCCATAGGTTACAAGCGCGTTATGACAGTCAATTCTGGTGATAAAAACAACTGGCGAGAAAAGTATCTCAATGCGCTGGATGAGCAGGAGCAGTTAGAGAAGCAGTTTGCCAGCCAGCAGGAATTGCTGCGCAGCGCCTTGGTGCGGGTCAGTATTGCCGCCGATGGTCAAGATGAAACTCTCGACCAGATTATGGCCAAGCTACGCGAACAGCTGCGCAGCAAAATGAGCGCGACAGAATTCAACAGCATTCTTGCCCAGTTGGAAACGGCGGCCTTGGCATTTGGGCAGCATCGCGAACAGGGTGCGCAGGATATTCGTCAGGCGTTGATGGATGCTGCCAAGCCGCTGCAAAATTTCAAACTATCGCGCGGGGTAAAAAAAGAACTCAGTGATTATCTTGCGCAGTTGCCGCAGCGCAGTAAAAAAGTGCGCCTCTATCCTGCACTCTTGCAACAGCTGGCCAAAATTCAACAGCAGGCATTGGGCGAAATCGAGCAGCCTAAAACCGGTTTGTTCGATAAAATTCTCGGTAGTAAATCCAATCCAAAAATAGACGATGTTGGCGGCGAACAGGATGAATACGCAATCGCCGATTTGCCGCCTATGATCGATTCCCCCTCCGCTAGCGTAGAGCCTATTGTTAGTCATTTAACGGAAGAATATGCCGCGCAAATTATTCGCGTACTCAACCAGTTTTTTACCAGCCTTGAAAATGAAACGGCGATTAAAAATAAGGTAGAGATGATGCGCCGCAAGCTGGAGCAGGGCGTCAGTGCTGACAGTTTGATCCCACTGCTCGACAGTGTGCGCGATCTGGTGATGGAGGCCTACCTCGCGGCCAACCAAGCCTTTGCTACCTATTTAAAAAACGTAAATCAGGAACTGGCCGAAATTTATATGCTGCTCGGCGGCGCGGTAAAAAATACGCAAGATGAACGCGCTGCATCGCGCAAATTGCAAGCTGATGTGATGCGTGAAATGAATGATTTGGAAAGCACCGCCGCTAGTGCTACCGATATCAACCAACTCAAGGATACGGTGAAATCCCAGTTAGGTAATATTCGCCAGGAGATCGACCACTATCAGCATACCGATCAGGCGCAGCAATTTTTAGCGGAGCAATTGCAAACTCTCGGTGCAAAAATCAAAACCATGGAGGTCGAGGCGGAAAAAAATCGCACCACTCTGGAAGCACATCGCCAAAAAGCCTTGCATGATCCGCTCACCGAATTACCTAACCGCGAAGCCTACAATGAGCGCGCGAGTGCAGAGGTGCAGCGCTGGCAACGCTACGGCCGCCCGCTGACCATTGCGATTTTTGATATCGACCACTTCAAACGCATCAACGATACCTACGGCCACCAAGCGGGCGACAGGGTAATAAAAGTCATTGGACGCTCTATCGCCAAACGCTTGCGCGAAGTGGATTTTTTCTGTCGTTACGGCGGCGAAGAATTTGTCGCGCTTATGCCGGAAACCGATAGTGCAACTGCATTGTCGGTGTTGGAAAAAGTACGCGATGCGATTGCTAACGCAGCGTTTAATTACAAGGACCAACCCATGTCGATTACGTTATCCGTGGGCCTAACAGAATTTAAAACTAACGACAGCTTGGAATCTGCATTTGAGCGCGCCGACCAAGCGCTGTATACCGCCAAATCCAATGGCCGTAATCGTTGCCAACTAAGCTAGACAGGAAATGGACAATGAAATTCATACAGGATAGGTTTATGAATAGTAAATTTGCAGGTCAACTTCTGTTGGTAGCGGTGTTATTAATGTCACCACCAGGTATATCGGCGCAATTGGAATTAAGTGTGGTGGATGACAAAGGCAATCCACTTAAAGATGCAGTGGCCGCCTTGGTGCCTCAGCAAAAAATAGATTATACCGCTGTGCCGACCGCGATTATGGATCAGCGTCAGAATATGTTTGTGCCGGGGGTGTTGGCCATCCGCGTAAATACCCTGGTGCGCTTCCCCAATAGTGATGATGTGCGTCACCACGTCTATTCATTTTCTCCAGCCAAAAAATTTGAATTGCGCTTGTATCACGGCATGACTGCTGAACCCGTGTTATTTGATAAACCGGGTACGGTGGTGTTGGGCTGTAATATCCACGATTCCATGGTGGCTTATATTTATGTGGTAGAGACAGAGTATTTTGCGGTTGCCGATGCGCAGGGGAAAATCAGTCTTGCGGCGCCTGCGGGAAAATACCAAGTGCAAATTTATCATCCGCAGATGAGTGGAAATTTTCCTGAATCGACTATTACATTGGATGATTCCCAAACTGTGAATAACAAGATCACCGTGAATAATTTGTCGGCGGCAAAAACTGCTGAAACCGTCGACGAATTTTCCAACTTATTCTAAGCAGAATCCTGCATGCCTAAATTTAGTTACCTGCTCAAACTGCTTACTTTTCTGATTGGTCTGGTTGTGATACTGGAGGCGATCTCCTATTTGGCTACCCGTGTGGTGATCAATAAAGCGGTTACCCAAAATGCGCGCGCAGAACTTTTGTCGGGCGGTGAATTGTTTACGCGCATTATGCAAAATAATGTTGCCCAACTGGCGCTTTCGGTAAAAGTGCTTACCGAAGATTTTGGATTTAAAGATGCCGTTGCCACTAACGATGAAAAAACCATTGCCTCTGCCCTGATCAATCACTCTGCACGGGTTAAGGCGGACATAGGCATACTCATTACCAGCGATGGAAAATTAATTGCCAGCGACCAGGCATTCGGCCTGCAAATTGCGGATGAATTTAATGGCCTCAAAGAGCAGGCACAACTTCGCGGTCAGGCATACGACATTATTATTGTTGATGGGCGCGCGTATCAATTTGTAATGTTCTCGGTAAAAGCGCCGGTGGTGATTGGCCTTGCCGCTATGGGATTTGAAATCAAACAAGAATTCAGCGCAGATCTCCAACGCTTGACTGGGTTGGAAGTATCTTTTGTCATTCACGATGGTAAACAATTTCACTATTTAAGCGGCACGCAGGAGGAAAAAAGTCGCCTCGATTTATTGCAGCAAATGCAAACCGAAAACAAACAGGGTGAAGTGTTTATATACGATGAACTAATTTCATTAGCTGTGCCTGCAGCACGCCAAAATAATCACCTGTTGGCGGTGCTGCAGGTACCCTTGAGTCAAGTGCTTGCACCTTTCTCGCGTTTAAACGTGCAACTCTTTTTGTTGGCCTTGGTGTTTTCGATATTGGCGGGAATTGCGGCACTCTTTCTGGCGCGCAGTGTGACTCATCCGGTCAGGGTATTAGCTGATATTGCACGTAAAATTGCCGGCGGTTTTTATAGCACTCCGATTGCTGTGACCTCTAAAGATGAGCTGGGGGATCTGGCGCGCGCGTTTATTAGCATGCAACAGGCAATTGGCGAACGCGAGCAGCAAGTGTTGTTTCAATCCGAACATGATCCGCTTACTGGCTTACCTAACCGTTTATGCATATTCCCTGAATTGGAAGATGCTATTTCCCGTTCTCGCCCGCTGAAAGAATCGGTCTTTTTGTTAGTGATCGATATCAAAAATTTTACCCAAATCAATGATGAGCTCAGCCAGGAAATCGGCGATGCGGTATTGCGCGAAGTCGGCCAAAAAATTGCGCGCATCCTTACCCATGGTGAAGTCTTGCGCTTAGGTAGCGATGAATTTTTAGCGATTCTGATGGCAGCGGAGCGTGACAGCATTGCCGAGCTTGCTGAACTGATTCACGCCGCGTTTAAAACACCGCTACTGGTCAGCGGCTTGCAAGTGAGCGTCGAAGTGAATATTGGCTTGGCAACTTATCCGCAGGATGCAGAGTCAGCCGAGTCGCTGTTGCGCCGCGCCAATTTGGCGTTGAATGAAGGGCGCAGCAGTGAACGGTGCACTTGCTGGTATGAGCAGGGGTGGGATGAAAAACATTTGCGTCGTCTGCATCTGTTCCGTGAGTTTGAATCATCGCTCAACGCGGGCCATATCAGTTTGTATTACCAACCCAAAATTAATTTGGAACGCCCCGATACTCTGGGCGCTGAAGCTCTAGTGCGTTGGCGCCATCCGGAAATGGGTTTTGTCAGCCCGGATGAATTTATCGGCGTGATTGAAAGTTCGGGGCAGATTACGATTTTAACGCGCTGGGTATTAAAAACCGCCATTGCCCAGTTGCGTGTATTGCTCGATGAAAAAATAAAAATTACCTGCTCTGTAAATTTGTCGGCGCTGGATTTGTTGGTCGATGATTTGCCGGCCTATGTGGCCGAGTTGCTGCAATCGTATAAAGTTCCGGCAGAGAATTTATATTTGGAAATTACCGAAAGTGCGATTATGCGCGAAGCGGATAAATGCCTACACAATTTGCGTCGCCTGCGCGATTTGGGTGTGACCTTGTCTATCGATGATTTTGGCACCGGATATTCATCGCTGTCACAATTAAAAAAATTGCCGGTGTCCGAGTTAAAAATTGATAAGTCATTTATTTTAAATTTGGTTACCAGTGCTGACGATCAATTAATTGTGCGCTCGACGATTGTCCTCGGCCATACGCTGGGTTTAAGCGTAACAGCCGAGGGCGTTGAATCCGAGGCGATTAAAGCCCTGTTAAAAAGCTATGGCTGCGATACGGCGCAGGGCTATCTGTACAGCAAGCCATTACCAGCGAAAGATTTTATCCAATGGGTTCACCAGTATTTAGCGGAATTAACATCATGACTATGAACCGATTGTTTTTGGCATTGATAACTGCTGTGCTCTGTTGCGCTGGCCATGCAGCTACTTTAGATATCAATAGCGACGACCGCATTTCACGTAGCCGCTTATTGGCGACTGGCGGTGCAAGCACAATTGAAGGTGCCGCCGGTGGCGGGATTGTGCCCATGGCGGTGCTTGCCGGTTATGGTGCGCAAGAGGAGCAGAGCGCTGTTGCGTTTGGCAGTTATGTGGATACAGGTGATTACCAATTGGAAGTCGTAGGTGGTGCCTGGAGTTGGCGTAATCGAATCGAGCTTTCATTTGCGCAACAAAAACTGACCCATGATTCGCTCACTGCCGCATTGAGTTTGCCAACGGATTCCATCAGTCAGCGCATTATTTCCGCCAAAGTGCGTGTGATTGGTGATTTGATTTATACACCAATGCCGCAAATCAGTGTTGGTGTGCAGCATAAAAAAAATCTGGATTTTTTTGTGCCGGGTGCAGTGGGCGCAAAAAAAGATTCAGGCACGGATGTGAATCTTACTGCAACAAAATTAATTCTTGGTGGTTTTTTTAACCGCAATTTATTGCTCAATGCCAACCTGCGCTACACCAACGCCAACCAAACCGGCTTGGTGGGTTTTGGCGGTGATAAAAATGATGACAAAGAATTGTTGCCTGAAGTTTCCGCCGGTGTGCTGTTAAATCGCCATTGGTTGCTGGGCACCGAATATCGACAAAAACCAAATAATTTATCGTTTATTAAAGAAGATGATTGGCAAACAGCGTTTATAGGTTGGTTTCCCAACAAGCGTATTGCGTTAGTAGCGGCTTATGTTGATCTGGGTGAGGTGGCGACCTTTAAAGATCAAACCGGTTGGTACTTGTCTCTGCAGGGGAGTTTTTAATTATGAAACAATTATTCATCGGGCTTTGTGTAAGTTTTCTGTTGATGGCCTGTGCAAATCAATCGTCAACAGAGCAATCGCTTTACGATGCGCTGGGGCAATACGAAGGCATTACTAAAATTACCCATCAGCTTATTTTGGTAATCGCTAAAGATGAGCGCGTCAAACATCGTTATAAAGGCGCAAATATGAGCAAGTTTAAAAAAGGCATGTCGGATTATGTCTGTGTGGCGGTGGGAGGCCCCTGCGAATACAAGGGCGACAATATGCAATTAGTGCACGCTGGCCACAACTATACCAACACCGAATTTAATGCGATTGTCGATGATTTGATTTTAGCGATGGAGCAGTGCGGGATTCCGGTGACCACCCAAAACCGGCTGCTCGCCAAATTGGCACCAACCTATAAGGATGTGGTTTATCAGTAACGCCGTTACACGCTGCTTATCAATTAACATTATTTAACCTATATCGACAAATTTATTATCACCTCTGTGCCCGCATAGGTTTATGCTTTTGCGCTACCTGACTATAAGTGTTTCTTATTAACAGCTCGCACAAATAACAAAACGGCATTCACCTATGAAAAGTCCTCTGAAAAGCTCTATAAAAAACTCCACGAAAAAATCTTTTTTTACCTGGAGCCTGCTTGCTTCTGCTATTGCATTTTCTTCCCTCTGCCTCGCTGATGAATTGGCAATTAACGATAAAGATTATTTTGAAATGCAGGGGCTGAATGTCACTGTGTTTAGCGATATTTATCCCGATGGCCACCAGACAGGTGTAACTGTTATTCAACATGGCAGCCGTGTCGCTGCCAACGGCGATTTGCGCCTGGAAATTTCACCGGGGCAGTGGTCGCCGGTGCCCGTGGGCGGCAAACAAACGGTTGATAAAAAAACGCAGACGATCACCCAATCACTTTCCTATCCTGACCCGAGTAAAGATCGCAAAGGCTTTAATCCGATTATTTATCCCGATCTGAAATTTACCTATGAAGTAAAAGTAACTGCGCTGGATAACAACCAATTTAAAATCAGCGTGGATTTGGAAAAACCGCTACCGAAGGAATGGGTGGGGAAAATCGGATTTAATTTTGAATTATTTCCCGGTGAACTCTTTGGTAAATCCTGGTTGCTAGATAAGCACGTTGGAATTTTTCCACAGCAGCCCAATGGTCCCTTGGTGAATCCACACGGCGAATTTTTAACAGCGCCACTTGCCGCTGGCAATAAATTAATTGTGGCACCGGATAGCGACAAACAGCGCATGACCATTGAAAGCAAAACCGGCACATTGGAATTGTGGGATGGCCGTGCCAATCACAACAACGGCTGGTACATAGTGCGTGGTGTTATCCCCGCCGATAAAACTACTGCCGCATTAGAATGGGTTGTAACGCCCCATGTAATAAAAAATTGGATTTACGAACCTGTTATTCAAGTGTCGCAATTAGGCTATGGGTCGCAGCAGCCCAAAAAAGTAGTGATCGAACAGGACAAGCGCGATACCAAAGCCTCGGAAATAAAAATTTTCAAATTAAGTGAAACAGGTAAAACGCTGGTGAAAAAAGCCAAGGTTGAACCTTGGGGAAATTTTCTGCGCTACCAATACATGACCTACGATTTCTCCGGCATCACCGAACCGGGTATGTATCAAATCAGCTACCGCGATAAAACCTCGCACGCATTTAAAATTGGCGATGATGTGTTGTCGCGCCACGCATGGCAACCTACGCTCGAATATTTTTTACCGGTGCAGATGTGTCACATGCGCGTGAATGAAAAATACCGCGTATGGCATGGGCTGGATCATCAGGACGATGCGCTGATGATGCCGCTCAATTTTAACCACATCGACGGTTATATTTCTGATGACACAACGCGCACCACATTCAAACCGGGTGAGCGAGTGCCGGGCTTGGATGCCGGTGGTTGGCATGATGCAGGCGATTACGATCTGCGCGTGGAATCGCAATTGGGCACCATCTGGCTGCTCGCAAGTATGATTGAAGAGTTCGGACTCAATCACGATGCAACCTTAATCGACCAGCAGAAAAAATTGGTAGAGATTCATGTTGCCGACGGCAAAAATGATGCACTGCAACAAATTGAACATGGCTTGTTGAGTGTGCTCGGCGGTTACAAATCCATGGGGCGTTTGTACCGCGGTATTATCGAACCGACGATTCGCCAATATGTATTGCTGGGCGATGCCATGGTGCAAACCGATAATCTGCCATACGACGCATCGCTTAAAGATGGTGAAGTGAAAAATGGAAAATCCGGCACACCCGATGACCGCTGGGTATTTACCGAAAATAATCCCGAGCGCGAATTGTATGTCGCCGGTGGTTTAGCTGCCGCTGCGCGCGTACTGAAAACCTACAATCCCACTATGGCAAAAGAAGCGTTAGAAGCAGCAAAAAATATTTATCGCATAGCAGCGCCCAATACCAAAAAACAGGATGTGCGTATTTATGCACTCGCTGAATTGATTCTTGCGACGAATGACGATAGCTATCGCAAAGAATTAATTAGCTTGCAAACAGAAGTGGTGAACGACATAGCTGAAACCGGTTGGGCGATTGGCCGTGTTATGCCGGGTATAAAGGACGAACAATTTACCCATGCGATAAATAAAGCCGTAGAAAAGTATCAAGTGGAAGTGCGCGAGCGCGCCAAAACCGAATCGCCCTACGGCGTTCCCTACAAACCCAATATTTGGGGCGCCGGTTGGAATATTCAGGAGTTCGGTGTTAAACAATATTTCTTCCACAAATCCTGGCCGCAATTTGCGGGGACTGACTCCTATGTGAATGCACTCAATTTTATTTTGGGTGTACACCCCGGCGATAACACCCAAAGTTTTGCCTCGGGTGTGGGCGCGAATTCGGCAACCGTTGCCTACGGGGTAAACCGCGCGGATTGGTCGTACATTCCTGGCGGCGTTATTTCCGGCACGGCACTGATTCGCCCGGATTTGCCGGAATTAAAAATCTGGCCCTTCTTCTGGCAGCAAACGGAATATGTATTGGGTGGCGGCGAGGCTAATTACATGTTTTTGGCGCTGGCGGTGGATCATTTAAACAATGCCAAAGGCAACAAAGCTGAATAGTTTTATTCGATGCCAAAAAGAAGGGCTGCCCTTCTTTTTGGCACTTAAGCGTCTATCCCTTGTTTGCGCTTTCCATTTCCTCGTCCATATTTATCCTCGAGTCCTTAGCGCTGTAACTGTTTTTTTTTGTAAATAGATTCCGCGCACTGTTCAAAATATTTCATATCTTTTTGAAAAATATAAAGATTTTTCGAGTGTTTCGAATCTACCCGCCGTTGACAACGTTGTCCAGTTGGCCTTAAGGTTAGCGTCGACAACGCTGCCCATTTTTTGTTCCGTCGCGTTGTTGGGGTCTATCAACATTAAAATAGCTAGAGGGATAGTCATGACTAATACACTAAGAGATGCAATCCGCATGGTGAACCGCAAAGTAATTCTTTGTGGCTCAGCAGCAACCTTGGCGATGCTCGCCTCAGGCGTGCAGGCGCAAGACGATATTGAAGAAGTAGTAGTGCAGGGCGTACGCGCTGCACAAGAGAGTGCCGTTAATACCAAACGCAACGCGGTGTCCGTAGTTGACGGTATATCGGCAGAAGATATTGGCAAATTGCCGGATGTAACCATCGCTGACTCTTTGCAACGTATTCCCGGTGTTCAAGTAACACGTACAGCAGGGGAGGGTGGTCCGGTTCAAATTCGCGGTTTGGGCAATGTTGGCACGATGCTTAACGGTGAAACGTTCCTGAGTGCTACCACTATCGATCAGTCTGCTGCGGATTTTGGAGATTTGCCTTCAACGCTCTTCTCTGGCGCAGACATCATGAAGTCTGCTGTTGCAACCGTAAACGCATCAGGTATTTCCGGTGTAATCGATCTGAAAACCCGCCGTCCTTTTGATATGGATGATGGATGGACTTTTGCTGCGACTGGCGAACTAGACCAAGGCTCCATTAGCAAAGAAAACGATCCAACAGTAACGGCATTGGTAAACTGGAAAAATGATCGCGTTGGTTTCTTGTTGGCTGGTGCTACCACCGAGAAAAACTTGGCCTCGGATTTCAATGGTTACTTCGATACTTCTGAAAATGGCGGTATTGGCGCTACCAATAATAGCCACACCTGGGGTGAGACACCGCTGGGTGATCCAAACATTCATCACTTGGTTCCACAAGGTTTCGCCGCTTTCCATAAAGCGGAAGAACGGCACCGCGATGGCTTGAATGCATCTTTCCAAGCCGATTTAGGTGAAGGTTTTGAATTAGTTGCTGATTATTTCTACAGCGATCAGGAGCGTTGGAATCGCCGCGCGGGCGTTTCACAAAATAACCGGTGGCAGACGTTTGCACAGTACGCTACAGCTACTGAATATGGCGGTGACAGCTTCACTTACGAAGGCGCCGAATGGCGTACAGCGACAGCGTTCAGTGCGCAACCTTATCGCCTACAATCTTTTGCTCAAACAAACTATAACCACGAAACTTCTCAAAATGCCAATCTGGAGTTGAATTACGACAACGATGGCGCCTTGAGTGGTCAAGTGCGTGTAACTCGCGCCGATGCTGATGCTTCTATGCGTCACGGATATGGCGAAGGCGACCTGCTGAGTATTGATAAGGGCTCGATTGTGACTGGCCCTGGTGGATTGATTCCTGCCAGTCAATGCGATACTTCTCGTGGTGACATAGTGGTGGGTGCAAATGGTGGTTGTTTTGCCGCTTACGCACCTGGTGGTATTGAAAGCCGTTTCCGTATTGGTTACGACGTGGCCGGTGATCACCCAACCTTCTCCGGCTTTGATCAAGTTGTGAATGGCGGAAAAGGTCAGCGTACTGTTGCCGAATATATGGCTGATGTGGACTCCTATCATATCGGTGCTTTCTCGTCCGAGAATAACACTGACGATGTGGGAGCCATGGATACCTTCAGCACTCGTTGGAATTACGCGTTCACTGACACTCCTTTTATTTCCAGTGTTGATTTTGGTTTCCGCGATAGCAAGCGCACTGTTGATACTGCGCAGTTCTCTTATTTCGGTAAGTTAAACGGTGGTTGTGCGGCGCAGTGGAAAGCAGTTGACCAGTTTGCAGGTTCCGCCGTTGCCTGTGATCCAGACTTGGCGCAAGGCGAGCTGGTTACCGGGGTTGATCAAACTGGCAAAGCCTACAACAACCAATTTGTTAACTACACGTTGTTACAGCCAACTCGTTTGGACGAACACAATAAAGTGATGTGGGTAGATGATTTCGGTGGTGTGAAAGGTTTACCGGGCGCTTGGGTAATTGATCCGCGTACGTTTGACAACTCGCTCGCATTTCAGGAAAAAGTATTCGGTGCACAAGAAAAGTTCATCAACCCCGGTCAGTCATTTGGCGTTGAATTGGGTGAGTCCAGTTACTTCGTGCAAGCCAACATTGAGCAAGGCATTGTTAGTGGTAACTTCGGCTTGAAAGTGGTTGAAACTGATCTCAGCATCAAGGCCAATGAAGTGGGTGAGCAATTACCGCATTCCGGGACCAACGTTGACCTAGGTGATGTGGTTACCAATCGTAAATATACCGACTATTTGCCGTCCTTAAACTTGGCTGCTGATCTGACCGACGATGTAAAAGTTCGCGCTGCTTACAGCAAAAGGATGCAACCACTTAATCTTTTGCAATGGGGCGGCGGTAAATCAGTAGGTCGTGTGTTCAATAACGATTGTGGTTGTATGCGTGTTAACGGCGGTAACCTAAATGGTAACCCTAATCTTGATCCAACCCGCTCCGAGAACTTTGATATTTCAGCGGAATGGTATTTGGGTAGCGCTTCAATGCTAAGTGCCGGTTTATTCCTGATCGAGATTGATAGTTTTGTTGAGGGCGGTACTGTAATGCTCGACGAGCCGGATGCTGACGGTATTCGTCGTGGTCCATGGCAGTTCACCTCTTTAGTTCAGGGTAAAGGCGGCGAAGTAAAAGGCCTTGAACTTGCTGCAAAAGTAGCATTGAGTGATGTGACTGATGCGCCTGTACTGACCAACATGGGTTTCGATGTTAACTACACTATGTCTGAAAGCTCGCAGGAAGCTAAAGGTTTTGGCGGTAAAGAGTTGCCATTTAACGACAACTCTAAAAACACCTATAACCTTGTTGCCTGGTACGAAAATGAAGTGGTTTCAGCGCGTGTTGCTTACAACTTCCGCTCATCTCGTTTGATGACTGCGGGTAGTCCGGCGACTGCAATGCAATCCCTTTATCAAGATGATTACGGCCAAATGGACGTTAATGTGACCTATAACGTGAACGACCAATGGTCTGTTTACTTGAATGGTTCAAACGTGCTGGAAGAAATTCAACAAACTTACGTCGAATTTGAAGACCAAAAAGCCTTCCAAAATATCTATGAAGCCCGTTGGGCGTTGGGTGCACGTTTCAAATTCTAAGTGGTTGTTAAAACGATTTAGCTAAATGAAACGGCGTTGAGGTAGATAAAGCCACGGTGATAACACATCGTGGCTTTGTTTTTTCCGCTAAAGTGACTTATAAGAAAGTTATCGGCAGTAGAATTTTGTCGTGGAGCGTGTTGTGAGCGAAAACCATCAAGTCAAATCAATCATCATAGCGGGCGGTGGTACCGCCGGGTGGATGGCTGCGGCAAAATTGAGCCAGCATTTTGCAAAAACCGATATAAAAATTACTGTAATCGAATCGACTGCGATCGGCACTGTCGGTGTGGGTGAAGCAACTATTCCAACCCTGCGCCGCTTTTATCAAGCGCTGGGCATGACCGATATGGATGTAATGCGCAAAACCAGCGCCACTGTAAAACTCGGTATTGAATTTAAAAATTGGCATCAGCCCAATACATCTTTCATTCATCCGTTTGGTCTATTTGGTCACGAGGCTAACGGCATTCGTTTTCATCACTACTGGCTTAAGCTGCTACAGTTGGGCGAGCAAAGCAAATTAGAAGAATATTCACTTGGCATTGCTTTGGCACGCGCAAACAGATTTACCTTTCCGGCAGAGAAACCTTCATCGCCGCTTTCTGTATTTGATTGGGCCTTGCATTTTGATGCAGGAATGTTTGCAAAATTGATGCGCGATTACGCTCTTGAGCAAGGTGTTGCGCATATAGATGCAAAAATAGAATCCATTAAGCTCAATTCAGATAACGGATTTATTGAATTGCTCTCGCTCGATAACCAACAACAAATTGCGGGCGATTTGTTTATCGATTGCACCGGCTTCAATGGATTATTAATTTCTGGCGCATTAAAAACCGGTTATATCGATTGGAGCCAATGGCTGCTGTGCGACCGCGCATTGGCAGTGCAATCGGAATTGGTGGGTGAGCCAGCAGCGCGTACCGTGTCCACTGCGCACAGTGCAGGATGGCAATGGAAAATTCCATTGCAGCATAGGCAGGGTAATGGCTATGTGTATTCCAGCCAACAGATAAACGATGAGCAAGCGCAAGATACTTTGTTGCAACATATTGATGGCAAGGTTTTACATCAACCGCGTAAGTTTTCGTTTACTGCAGGACGGCGTGCGCAAGCCTGGAATAAAAACTGTATTGCGATTGGTTTGGCCGCAGGATTTTTGGAACCTTTGGAAAGTACCAGCATCGCGCTGATTGAAACCGGGATTGAAAAAATTTGTGGTTCTTTTCCGATTCCTTATTTTAACCAGGAGCGAGTGGATTATTTTAATCAAGTGACGGCCACTGAATGGGAGCGTATCCGCGATTTTATTATCCTGCATTACAAGGCCAACCAGCGTACGGATACGGAATTTTGGCAGCATTGCCGTAATATGCCCGTACCGGACTCACTGCAACAAAAAATAAATGCCTATCAAGAGCGCGGCGATCTATTACATTTCCGTTGGGAAATTTTTCACCCGGATTCATGGCTCGCCATTTACAGCGGTTTTGGTGTTTATCCTAAAATGTACAACCAAAATGTAGATCGTTTGAATACCGATTATTTGCGCGAGAGTTTAGCGGCTATGCGCAAATCCATTGCCGATGCCGTTGCCGGTTTGCCAACGCATCAGGAATTTATTAACGAACACTGCAAAGTGCAACCAGCTTAAGGTAACGCGTTTATGCAATTGACGGCAAACCCAATTCAATCGCTGTGTATCGGCGGCGGCGGTACCGCTGGTTGGATGGCGGCAGCATTGTTATCCAATATTTATAAAGGTACTGCGATTAAAATTACGCTGGTGGAGTCACCGGATATCGCCACCATCGGTGTAGGTGAAGCGACTGTTCCCTCATTTATGGCATTTCTCTCCAGTGCAAAAATAAATCCCAAAGAGTTTATTGAAGCAACCGCGGGTACCTTTAAATTAGGTATTCGTTTTGAAAACTGGTATCAAAAAGATCATGCATTTCTACACCCCTTCGGGAAAATAGGGCGCTCGCTGGATGGCCATGATTTTTATCAACTCTGGTTAAAAACGCTGGCGCAGGGCAATGTAACCCGACTGATGGAGCATGCACCTGCTGCGATTATGGCGGAACAACATCGATTTATGGTGGAGACCCAGCTACAAAATACTCCGCTTGCTAATTATGGTTATGCATTACATTTAGATGCAGTGATGGCTGCGCGCTATTTGCGCAAAATTGCCCAGCTCAATGGTGTAATGCGCATTGAATCTACTGTCAATTCTGTCGCGCTCGATCAGCGTGAGCACATTGAATCGATTAGTTTGGCAGATGGACAAAAAGTTACAGCCGATTTTTTTATTGATTGCACGGGTTTTAAAGGGCTATTAATCGAAGAAACACTTAACGTGGGTTACGAGGATTGGTCGCATTATTTGCCTTGCAATCGTGCTGTTGCAGTACAAACCGAAAATGCGGGTGAACCTCCACCTTATACAGTCGCCTGTGCGCGTGCGGCCGGTTGGACTTGGCGAATTCCATTGCAACATCGCACGGGCAATGGCTATGTATTTGCGAGTGACTATTGTTCGGATGATGAAGCAACACAAACGTTACTTAACGCAGTGGAAGGCAAATTAGTAAACGAGCCGCGCATCATTCCATTCGTTACGGGTAAACGCAAAAAAATCTGGCATAAGAACTGTCTGGCATTAGGCTTGGCATCGGGATTTTTAGAGCCATTGGAGTCCACGGCAATTCATCTGGTCTATAAAGGTCTGGTTAATTTTATTCGCCAGTTCCCCGATAAGGATTTTGATCCTTTATTGGAGCAGCAATTTAATGCTCGCATGGATAAGGATTATCTGGAGGTGCGCGATTTTATCATTCTGCATTATTGCACCACCCAGCGCGATGACACGGATTTTTGGCGTCGCTGTAAAAATATGGAAATACCAAAATCACTTACAGAAAAACTTGCGATGTTCCGTCAGCGCGGCCAATTGTTGGTGAATGAAGAAGATTTGTTTGGTGCGTCAAGTTGGTATTCGATTTTAGAAGGTATGAATATCCGGCCGCAAAAGTATCATCCTTTAATTGATGCATTAGATGGCGCAAAATTGGCGCTTTCGTTGAATCAGGGCGCCAAGGCTATTCGTGAAGCGACCCTGCGTTTACCCACACATGGTGAATTCATTAAACACCATTGCGCCGTTAAATAGGTAAAGCATTGCTGCGTTACTGTTCAAAATCCGGCGCTACACAATGCTTCCGGATAAATTCTCCGTGACTCATTGCATTCCTGCCGGCCTGATCCAGCACATTTTTTATTTTGATGAGTTGGTTAGCGATGTCGCCATCACTCACATGATCGATGCGATTGTCAGTGCGTGTGGGCGCAACGCCAAAGCCGTGATAAATACTTAACCAGCTCGATTTCTCAAACGCTTCGGGTTCGTGTTGCAATAAATGGCCACTGCTTTTAAATAATTCAATTTTATGTTCAAGGCTGGCTGCAATTTCCATGGCTTGACAGTAACGCCAAAATTCTGTGTCATCGCGTTGGGTGAGTTTGTAATGCAGGATAATAAAATCGCGGATGCGTTCCATTTCATGTTGATGGCGTCGATTCACTTCGTTAATCATCGCCTGATCAAATGACATGTCGGGGAAAAAGGTCAGCAAGTGGGTGATTCCGGTTTGGATCAGGGAAATACTGGTGCTCTCCAGCGGCTCTAAAAATCCTGACGCAAGTCCCAGTGCATAACAATTTTTATTCCAGACTTTTTTGCGGCGCCCTGCTTGGAACGAAAACGGTTTTGGAGTGGTAAGTGGTTTGCCGGTAATTTTTCCAAGCAGGGTTTCAGTAGCGGATTCTTTACTCAAAAAGCGGCTGCTAAATACATAGCCATTACCCATGCGATGTTGCAGCGGAATTTGCCACATCCAACCAGCATCGAGCGCCGTTACGCGAGTGTAAGGTGTTGGCTCTTGGGTATTTTCACATTGCACGGCAACTGCCGCATCGCACAGTAACCAGTCTTGCCAATTTTCATAGCCGGTTTTTAATGTCTCTTCGATCAGCATTCCTTTGAAACCGGTACAATCAATAAATAAATCGCCTTCTATTATCTGTCCATTGGCGAGCAGCAGGGATTCGATAAACCCATCCGGCTCACGCTGGTGAACAGACTCCACTTTTTCATCGATATGAATTACCCCACGACCAATCGCTAATTCGCGCAGCACCTTGGCGTAAAGCGTTGCGTCGAAGTGGTAGGCATAAGAGTAATCTGCCAGAGGGTTATTAGGCGTTTCCCGTGGTTGGGCAAAGTGATTGTGTTTAGCTAATTGGCAGGCAATTGAATAGTCATGCAAGTTTTCGGCGGGATGATTTTTTTTCAGACGATAAAAATAGTGCTGAAATTCTATACCGTTAAAGTTGACTCCATAATCCGCAAAGGGATGGAAAAAGCGTGTGCCCTGTTTATGCCAATTTTCAAATTGAATACCCAGTTTGAAACTGGCGCGCGTCGCGCGGATAAATTCCAGCTCATCGAGACCGATAGTATGGTTGTAATGCACTATGCTCGGTATGGTTGCCTCGCCCACACCAACAGTGCCAATCACCGTGGATTCAACCAGGGTAATGCTCATCGCTTTGCCTGCGCCAAAGCGCGATAAGCTGGCGGCGGCCATCCAACCGGCGGTACCACCACCGACAATAACAATTTTTTTAATCGGTTGATGCGACATGCGTGAAATAACCTGCTGTGTTTGTCGTTATGCTGTGGCAGCTGTCATATGAGTGCGTATTGTTTGTGATTATTTTTACGACACTTTTTGTGCTGACATCATATACGATCTTGCCGCCCATAGGGATGGGGCGGCGGCAGGGATCAATTGGAATTAGCTATTGTACTGTGGTGAGATTGCGTTGAATAAATGCCAGATGGTCGGGTAGATCTTTAACCGTATTGGAGATGCTCGCCGCTATCGCTTTTAATTCTTTTTCGACTAGTTGTTCATCAAAATCATCGACCACTGGATGGTAATAGTGTGGTTGGATATTGAACCCGGAAAACATCGCCAGCCAACTATTGGTGCTAAAGAAATCCATGTCGTCAATTTGTGGTTGGCAGGTTTGCTTGAAGTGTTCGATGCGGGCGCTGAGCGTGTCGGGAATAGCCATTGTACGGCATTCATCCCAAAAAGCTTGGCCGTGGCGCTGGTTGGCGTAGTAGTGCAGGATTAAAAAATCGCGCAGTTTTTCCTGGCGAATACGCAGATTGTTATTGACCGTATTGACGAGCTGTTGGTTGTATTGGTTATTGGGGAAATGGTTGAGTAGTAATGTAAGACTCGATTGAATTAAATAAATACTGGTGGATTCGAGTGGTTCCATAAAACCACTGGCTAGACCTAAGCAAAAGACATTTTTATTCCATGCCTGTTTGCGCATACCAGTCGTAAACCGAATAAATTTTGGTTCGGCGAGCGCATCGCCTTCCAGATTTGCGCGTAGTTTTTCTGCGGCAAGCTCATCGGAAATAAAATCACTGCAATACACATAGCCGTTGCCAACGCGATGTTGCAGCGGAATACGCCACTGCCAACCGGCTTCCATTGCCAGTGAGCGGGTAGCAGATGCCGGAGCGAGTTTGCTCGCGCACGGCATAGCCACTGCACGGTCACAGCGCAGCCACTGGTTCCAGGTTTCGTAGCCGGTTTTTAATGTTTGTTCTATGAGTAATCCTTTAAAGCCAGAGCAGTCGATAAAAAATTCGCCTTCGATTATTTCACCATTATCCAAACCCAAGGATTGGATAAAGCCGCTATCGGGAAATTGATTGACGTGTTGGACATTGGCCTGGATTCGTTTAACCCCGAGCTGTTGTGCCATACCACTCAGGTAGTTCGCAAACAACCCCGCATCAAAATGAAACGCATAGTTGAAGCTGGATAATTCCACATCCTTGTTTGCTTTAGGTAGGGCAAATTTATTGTGCCGCGCCATTTGTACCGCAAGACAGTAGGCATCTAACCCTTGTGCTTTATTTTGCTGGCGCATTTTGGCCCAGTAATGATGAAAGGGTATGCGTGCGATTCGCGCGCCGTAACCGGCAAAAGGGTGGACAAATTTTTCGTTGGATTTATACCAACCATCAAAGTCGATGCCGAGTTTATAGGTCGCGTTGGTCGCGCGCATAAAATCGACTTCATTGATATTCAGGTCTTGCAGGAATTCCTTGATATAGGGAACGGTCGCTTCGCCAACGCCGATAATACCGATATCGGCTGATTCAACCAGGGTAATTTTTGTAACGCCCTGTTTAAAGCGATTGGCGAGTGCGGCGGCAGC
>NZ_JBRFPI010000019.1:0-23093 GCF_053579595.1 Cellvibrio sp. | reverse complement strand
CTATACGGTCTGCTTCCTGTTCGTTCTGTCGGCTAAATGCAAGGGAAGCCTGTTGGGCGGCAGCCTGGGTCCCCATGATCGCGGCCATGCCTGCATCGCTATTGCTGTTGGCGGCCAATACCAAGCCTGCCAGCATACCGGCGAGCATCGGCATCATCATGTTCTTTTGCTGTTCGAGCCGGCGCGCATAGTGGCGCTGGCTCAGGTGCCCCAGTTCGTGGGTGAGTACGGCGGCTAACTGGTTTTCAGTCTTGGCGTACATTAGCAAGCCGGTGTGTACGCCAATAATATTCCCAGGTACCGCAAAGGCGTTAAGAGTGTTATTTTCGGCGACAACCAGGTCAATCCGCTTCTCATCCAGTTGGCTGTGGGGAATCAATCGGTTAAACAACTGTTCCAAATAGTCGATGATCAATGGGTCAGATGAGGTAGGTACCTGACTGCGATAGGCCCTGAGCCAGCGCTGCCCCAGCATCTTCTCTTGCGCCGGCGAAATCATGATCGAGCTGGTATCCCCTAAATTAGGGAGCTCCACCTCGGCGTGGCTCGCATAAGGGTTGGTGAATAAGCCACTCACTAGCAGGAATGCCAGGCCAACTGGGGCAAGCAGGCGTTGGTGGAGGGTAGAGATGCAGCGCTGAAACGACATTGGCACGGTACTGATTGACTCCTGCTGGAACCCGCCCGGATAGGTGCGGCGGCAAAAAAATAGGGCGTAACTCTAGCCTTTTTGACGCGTAAAGACTAGGTTAGCAACCTTTTATGACCATAAGCCTGATTGCCAGTTCTCCTCTGCGGAAATAAATACTCCCGATGGGCGTGGCAGGCTATAGAAAGATGTTCTTTGTGCTAGCTACTGGTAACAAGCCTTGAGTGAATCTATCGACTGCTTTACCCATCCTGTCGCGCGTGAATTGGATACCCGTGGTTTGCGCTGCCCGCTGCCACTGCTCAAGGCAAAACAGGCATTGCGCGATATGACAGCCGGCCAAGTGCTGCGAGTGCTGGCTACTGATGCCGGATCAGTGCGCGATTTTCAGGCTTATGCGCAGTTGAGCGGACAGGAATTGTTAGCCTTTGCTGAGTTGGATGCGGTCTATTGTTACCTGCTGAAGAGGTCTGGGTCTTAGCGCCAGCACGTGAAATTTTGATTAATCAGTATTAAGAGTTGCGTAACCACTTACGAGTTGCGTAATTACTGATGGCTAAGTGAGTTTGTTATGGTGAAATGGTGTTGCAGATTTAATCTGAATGCGTGTGCTCCCTGGCTAGCGGCGGTTGCGTGCCTGTTTGCCAGTCAATTGTTGTCGGCCCAAGGTAGTAGTGCAACGGGCCGTAATACGCAGGAGAACAGTGTTCAGCGCAGCGCAAATTCAATTTTCAATGCAACAATCGACCTCAATACCACTGCCGGTGTTATCAAAAGTGAAAATGATAAACGCAATTATCGTTATCTGGTGTTAGATAACCAACTGCGTGTTCTGCTTATCTCTGACCCCTCCACTGAAAAATCAGCTGCTGCATTAGATGTGAGTGTCGGCGCAAATCAAAACCCGGTTGATCGCGCGGGGCTTGCCCATCTCCTGGAGCATATGCTGTTCCTGGGGACGGAAAAGTATCCGCAGGCGGGTGAGTATCAGGAATTTATCTCCCGGCATGGCGGCAGTTTTAATGCCTATACAGCGGCAGAAAACACCAACTATTTTTTTGAAATCGATAACGATCAATTAGATCCTGCGTTGGATCGTTTTGCGCAATTTTTTGTGGCGCCGCTGTTTAGCGCTGAATATGTCGAGCGTGAGCGTAATGCAGTCAACTCAGAATATCTCGCCAAATTAAAAGATGACGGGCGCCGCGAATGGGATGTTTATCGCGAGCTAATGAATCCCCAGCATCCCAGTGCGAAATTTTCAGTAGGTAATTTAACCACTCTGGCTGACAGGGAAGAGCGTCCGGTACGCGAAGATATGATTGCGTTTTACCAGCAACATTATTCATCGCACTTGATGAGTTTGGTGGTGCTCGGGAGTGAAAATCTGGATACGTTGGAAACTGGTGTGCGCGCCCGGTTTGGAGCGGTACCCAAGCGCGATATTCATATTGCCGATAATTATCCCCCATTGTTTGATAAACAGCGTTTACCTACCAGTGTGGATATCAAGCCGGAAAAAGAACTGCGCCAGCTGACATTTAATTTTCCGATTCCCAATCCTGATCAGTTCTACGAAAAAAAACCATTTGCCTATATTGCCAATTTATTAGGGCATGAAGCAGAGGGTAGCTTGTTGTCGCTGTTAAAACGTTTGGGTTGGGCGGAAGCTATCTACGCCAACACTGGTTTACAGAGCCGTAAAGATGCCGTATTTCAACTCAGCATCCAATTAACACCACAGGGTGTGCGGGCGCGCAATCAAATAGTATCACTGGTATTTCACTGCATCGAGCAACTGCAACCGCGCGGCTTGTCTTCCTGGCGCTACAGCGAGTTGCAGCAGTTGGCCGATTTGGAATTCCGCTTTCAGGAAAAACGCTCGCCTATGCAAACGGTTAGCACATTGGCAGAGTCTATGAAAACCTATGCACCTAAAGATATTTTGCGTGGGGACTATGTTTACACTGCTTACGATGAAAGGCTAATCAAAAAAAGTTTGTCCTACTTAACGAGCGACAACCTTTTGCTGGTGTTGACAGCGCCCGATGTTGAACCTTACCGGGTATCGCCGCTTTATTCTGCCCCGTTTGTTGTGCGGGCGGGCATTCCTGAGCTGTTGGATTTGAAGCCGGCCGTGCGCAAAGAATTGTTTTTGCCCGAAAAAAATCTGTTTATCCCCAAGCGGTTGGCGGTGAAATCAGGATCAATGCTGGAGGAAACCGGCACGGCGGATATCAAGCCACAGTTAATTCTTGGCAATAAAAATATGCGTGTATGGTTCGCACAAGATCAACAGTTTATGCAACCGCGTGCGCTGATCAATTTGCGTATCAAGTCGCCCCTGGTTGCTGCCAGTGCAGAAGGTGCTGCGCAGGCACAATTGTTTGCTGCCTTGGTTTCTGATCAACTCAATGAATTTTCCTACCCTGCACGGCTTGCAGGGATAGATCACACCATCAGCGCCAATGTGCGTGGTTATGACTTGAGTATTTTTGGTTACTCCAGTCGTCAGGGATTGCTGATGAATAAAATGATGGAAGTGATGCGCACTAGCAAATTTAATGGTGAGCGGTTTGCGCTCCTCAAAGAAGATTTGCTCCGCACATGGCGCAATCAGAATAAAGACTTACCTTATCAGGTGCTCGCCAAACAACTGCCCGTACTGCAATCTGATCCTTACTCGAGTAATGCGCAGTTAATTGCGGCGCTGGAAAATAAAACACTGGAACAATTTGCGCAGTTTGCCAGTCGCCAGCTAATTGATGCAAAAATGGACGCACTTTTTTATGGGAATTATTTTCACGCGGAGGCATTAAAACTTGCGGTATTGGTTGAGCATGAATTATTAAATCGTCAGGCTGGACGCGAGCTTCCTTCTACAAAATTATTGCTGCTGCCCACGGGGTCGGAGAAGCCATGGCTTTATGTCCACCCAGTGGCACATGCCGATAATGTGGTTGAATTATTAATCCAGAACCCTTCAACATCAATTGATGATGCTGCACATATGATGCTCGTCAGGCAATTGCTGCAGCCGGCATTTTATAATCAACTGCGCACTGAAAAACAATTGGGTTATGTCGTGGCTGCCATAGCTGCGCCTCTACTCAATCTTGAAAATAGTTTGCTGGTGGTGCAGTCGCCCAGTATTACGGAAGAAAAAATTATACAGGAGATCGATCTTTTTTTAGATGAGCAACATGCGCAAATAGGTGAAGAATTTATTGTTAACCAGCAGTCGCTGATTAAAAAATTGCGTGAACCTGCGCGCTCACTCAAAGAGCAGGGCGAACGTTACTGGAGTGCGATCACAACTTTCGATAGTCATTTTTCGCGTCGTCTTGATCTTGCAAGTGCTGTTGCACGCATCACACCGGAGTCACTTGATAATTTTTATCGCGCAGTATTCATGGATAAAAACAGACGTCTCTGGTTAACCTCCGATGCCCCGGCAGAGCATGAAAACTTTTTTCTCGTCGATGATTTTTTGATTCATAAACAGCAAATGCAAAGCATTGCGCTGCCTTGATTTTTATGTGTTGCGAGATATATAAGCCTCCGCTCCAAGTTTGTTGATTTTTATGCTTTTATTTGGTGCATCCAAAAAGAAAATTATCATTCTTTTTACTGATTACTGCTTGGTGAATCGCAAAACTTTGGGTAATAATGCCAGCCCTATTGCGAACATGATTTTTTAATAGCGTAGTTATATTTAAAACGCTTGGTTCAGCGATTTGTGCACTAAAGTTGTGCCCCTCCGGAGTGTTACCAAATTGGCTAGGGCTGGTAAAAAATTCCCACTTATGCAAGAATTCGGGGATTTTTTACACAAGTAAAAGGAATATTCCTCCTGTAACTCCATGAAAATTCTGCACATTTTGAACAAGTGAGCGAATTTTGTGCGATGCCCAGATCCAAATTCCTGTATTAGATACTACTGCTACGTGATATGCGCCTGCGCGCATAGCTGAGGAGATTTGAATGCTACAAGATATTGATGCCATTGAAACAAAAGAGTGGCTGGACGCCCTTAAGTCAGTTGTTCGTCACGCCGGTAAAGACCGCGCTGCTGAGTTGTTGAAATCACTGTCTGAGTCCGCCGTTAACCATGGCATTGAACAGCCTTCATCTATTCGTACTCCCTATCGCAATACCATTCCTGTCGATAAAGAAGTTGATTATCCCGGCGATTTGAAAATGGAGCGCAAAATTCGCTCAATTATCCGCTGGAACGCTATGGCCATGGTGATGAAGGCCAATGACAACGATGAAGGCCTCGGTGGCCATATCGCCTCATTTGCCTCATCCGCCACCTTATATGATGTAGCTTTCAACAATTTCTTCCGTGGCAACGATGGAGATGTTCCCGGTGACCTTGTGTATTTTCAAGGGCACGTATCACCCGGTATGTATGCCCGCTCTTATGTAGAAGGGCGTTTAAACGAAACCCATTTGGATAACTTCCGCCGTGAAGTAAATGGCGGCGGTTTGTCATCCTATCCTCATCCATGGCTGATGCCTGATTACTGGCAATTCCCCACCGTATCGATGGGCTTGGGCCCTATCAAAGCTATCTATCAAGCACGCTTTAACCGCTATATGGAAGCACGTGGTTTAACTCCGGTCAGCGACCGTAAAGTCTGGGCATTTTTAGGTGATGGTGAGTGTGATGAGCCGGAAAGTCTGGGTGCTATCTCTCTCGCGGCGCGCGAGAAACTCGACAACCTGATTTTCGTGATCAACTGTAACTTGCAACGTTTGGACGGACCGGTACGCGGCAACGGCAAAATCGTGCAAGAACTTGAAGGTGTATTCCGTGGCGCTGGCTGGAACGTAGTTAAAGTTCTGTGGGGCGCTGGTTGGGATCGCTTGTTGGAAAAAGACAAAACCGGCTTATTGCAAAAGCGAATGGATGAAGTTGTCGATGGCGAAATGCAAAACTACAAAGCCAACGGTGGTGCTTACACCCGCGAGCACTTCTTTGGCAAATATCCGGAGCTGTTAGAGCTTGTGAGTGATATGAGCGATCAGGATATTCTGTATCTTGCACGCGGTGGTCACGATGTGAAGAAGGTGTATAACGCCTATCACAATGCGGTAAATACCAAAGGCGAGCCCACTGTTGTTCTTGCGCAAACCGTTAAAGGTTACGGCATGGGCTCATCGGGTGAAGCAATCAACAAAACTCACTCAGCCAAATCTCTGGCTGTGGAAGATCTGAAAAAATTCCGCGACCGTTTTGAGTTGCCGATCAAAGACGAAGAGTTGGAGGGTCTGCCGTACTATCGTCCGGAAGAAAATAGTCCGGAAATGCAATATATGCGCTCTCGTCGTCATACGTTGAAAGGGTATTTGCCGTCGCGTAAGGCTGACTTTGATCCCGTTGTTGCTCCAGCTCTGGATGCATTCGCCGCACAACTGAAGAGCACAGGGGAGCGTGAAATTTCCACCACCATGAGCTTTGTGCGGATTTTGTCTTCGCTGGTAAAAGACAAACAAATCGGCAAGCAAATTGTTCCGATCGTACCTGATGAAGCTCGTACCTTTGGTATGGAAGGTATGTTCAAAACTATCGGTATTTATTCATCCGAAGGTCAAAAATATACCCCGCATGATGCTGGTCAAATGATGTCTTACCACGAATCAGCCACTGGCCAGATTCTGGAAGAGGGTATTAACGAGGCGGGCTCTATGGCCTCGTGGATTGCTGCTGCAACAGCATACAGCAACTACCGTGTTCCAATGATTCCATTCTATATTTACTACTCAATGTTCGGTTTCCAGCGCATCGGTGACTTGGCATGGGCAGCGGGTGATTCACAAGCGCGTGGCTTTCTGTTGGGTGCTACCGCTGGTCGTACTACTCTGAACGGTGAAGGCTTACAGCATCAGGATGGTCACAGCCACGTCATGGCTAACACCATCCCTAATTGCCGCACTTATGATCCAACCTACGCTTACGAGCTTGCAGTGATCATTCAAGACGGTATCAAGCGTATGTATCAAGACAAAGAGAATATGTTCTATTACATCTCTTTGATGAATGAAAATTACCAGCATCCCGAAATGCCAGAAGGTTCTGAAGAGGGCATCATCAAAGGCATTTACCAATTAGAGAAAGGTGTTGGCAAAGCCAAAAACCGTGTTCAATTGATGGGTGCGGGTACTATTTTGCGTGAAGTGCGTTTTGCTGCAGAAATCCTGCGCAGTGATTTTGATGTTGAAGCAGATGTGTGGAGCGTAACCAGCGTGAACGAACTGACCCGTGATGGTCAACGTGCTACCCGTTGGAATATGTTGAACCCGACTGCTACACCGCGCAAACCCTATATTACCCAGGTACTCGAAGCGAACGACGGTCCATTTGTTATCGCTACTGACAACCTGAAAACCTACTCTGAACAGCTGCGCGCCTATATTCCTGGCTCATACACCGTTTTGGGTACAGAAGGTTTTGGTCGCAGTGATACCCGTACCCAGTTGCGCCATTTCTTCGAAGTAAACCGTTACTTCGTGGTGGTTGCCGCACTCAAATCTTTGGCAGACCAAGGCAAAATTAAAGCCGACGTGGTTGCCAAGGCCATTAAGAAATTTGGCATTGATCCGGAAAAAGCGGATCCAATGAGCGTATAAAACCGTCGCCCTCTCACAAAGAGGGCGATGTTGTTTGTATCCGTCCAAAACATTTATCAAATGTAGAAATAACTGATTAGCGAGGAACTACTACAGTGGCAATTCAAACTATTAAAGTGCCTGATATTGGCGGCGCAGAAGGCGTTGAAGTTATCGAAATCTCCGTAAAAGTGGGCGATGTGATCGCCGAAGGCGATTCGATTGTCGTGCTTGAAACCGACAAGGCTTCAATGGAGATCCCAGCCGATAAAGCAGGCAAGGTTGTCGCTATCAAAGTGAATTTGGGTGATAAGGTGTCGCAAGATGCAGTATTGCTGGAAGTAGAAGCTGAAGGCAGCGCCGCTGCTCCGGCACCGCAAGCTGCAGCTCCTGCAGGGGCAGCGCCCGCTGCTGCGCCAGCACCAGTCGCGGCGGCACCTGTGTCCGCAGCCGCTGCCGAAGTGCCGATGGTTGTTCCCGATATCGGCGGCGCTGAAGGCGTGGAAGTAATCGAAATTTCAGTAAAAGTGGGCGATGAAGTTGCCGCAGGCGATTCATTGATCGTATTGGAAACTGATAAAGCATCGATGGAAATTCCTGCAGAAGCAGCCGGTAAAATTGTGAGCCTCGCAGTAAAAGTGGGCGATAAACTTTCCCAGGGTTCAGTCATTGGCCTGTTGGCTACAACTGGCGGTGCCGCTGTCGCTGCGCCAGCTGCAGCACCTGCAAAAGCAGAAGCTGCACCAGCTGCGGCTGCACCCGCTCCTAAAGCTGAAGCACCAAAGGCGGCTCCTGCTCCGGTTGCTGATGTTGCACAAACCGGTGATGTTTACGCTGGTCCAGCTGTGCGTAAACTGGCTCGTCAACTCGGGGTTGATATGGGCAAAGTGGCTGGCACCGGCCCACGTGGTCGCTTGTTGAAAGACGATGTACGCGCTTACGTTAAACCTATCGTACAAGCAGCCCAATCCGGCGCATCTTTTGGTGGTTCAGGGATTCCGGCTTTGCCCGTTGTCGATTACTCCAAATTTGGTGAAATCGAAATTGTTAAAATGAGCAAGATCAAAAAACTGACTGCTGACGCTATGACCCGCAGTTGGTTGAATGTTCCGCGCATTACCCAGTTTGACGATGCTGACATCACTGATCTTGAAGCTTTCCGCAATAGCATGAAGGCCGAAGCAGAAAAACGCGGCAGCAAATTGACTCCATTACCTTTTATCGTGAAAGCCGTTGCTGCAGCACTGGTTGCTGAGCCATCATTCAATGTATCTGTACATCAGGATGGTGAAAGTATTGTGCACAAGAAATTTGTACACATTGGTATCGCGGTAGATACACCCAACGGTTTGTTGGTTCCTGTTGTGCGCAATGTTGATAAAAAAGGTTTGTTTGAACTGGCCGATGAAATCAATGTGCTCGCCAAAAAAGCACGTGATGGTAAATTGACTCCTGCAGAAATGCAGGGTGGTTGCTTCACTATTTCCAGCTTGGGTGCTATGGGCGGTAACGGTTTTACCCCAATGGTATCTGCACCTACCGAAGTGGGTATTCTGGGCGTATCCCGTGCGCAAATGAAGCCTGTGTGGAATGGTAAAGAGTTTATTCCGCGCAATATGCTGCCATTGTCATTGTCTTACGATCACCGTGCAGTAAATGGTGCAGATGCAGGTCGCTTTATGACTTATCTTGTATCGGTAATCGGTGACTTGCGTCGCTTGTTATTGTGATACTGTGCAGCTAAAAAAAGGCCAGCAATTGCTGGCCTTTTTTGTGTCTGATCCTTTTTGTTTCTAGCCTGTGTTGCTTTTCAAATCTTGCCCGTTACACTAGATAAAAAATTATATCGGCATCTATTCGGTCATTTGATTTCTCTGCTGAGTGATATAACGATGACCCATGTTAACAATATTCTGCGCCTTACGATGGTAGTGGTGTTTGCGGTATTAATTGGCTGTCAAACCATTACCCAATTTGATGACCCGACCAACACGTATACTCCTGAAACGACTTACCAAAAACTGATTGGTGAATATCCTTTTATTGATATTGCCAGTCGCGCTGTTCCTGAATCTGTGCAAGAAATTAAAAACATAACTTATGTTCGCTACGGTCAGCGCGCGTTGCAGTTGGATTTGTATCTACCTAAATCTGCAACAATTCGGCAAAAGCCGGGCATAGTGTTTGTTCATGGCGGTGGTTGGCGCGCGGGTTTCCGCACTAATTTCACACCTATGGCGATTGGTATGGCAGAGCGCGGTTATGTGGCGGCGACTATCAGTTATCGCTTATCACCAGAAGCGCAATATCCGGCAGCGATTCACGATGTGAAAGCCGCGATTCGCTGGCTGCGTAAGAATGCAAAAAAATACGGTGTGAATCCTCAACAGATCGCAGTGGGTGGCGGTTCGGCGGGTGGGCAGATTGCGAGTTTGACGGGTGTGACGAATGGATTGGAAAAATTTGATTCACACGCAAAAAAATCCTCTATATCAAGCGCCGTACAGGCGATCATCAACATCGATGGCTTATCTGATTTCACTTCAGAGGCGGCGCGTTTCCATGAAGATGATCCACGCAAAAATCCGTCATCGGCAGGTGCCTGGTTCGGTGGGCGCTACGCTGAAAAAACAGAATTGTGGCATGAGGCATCGCCACTGTTTTATGTGAATAAAGATACTCCGCCGATTTTATTTTTAATCAGTGCCCAAGCGAGATTTAGTGTAGGGCATAAAGAAATGATTGAGAAAATGAAACCGCTCGGAATTCCTTGTCAAGTTGCGCAGATTGCGGACTCTCCGCATTCTTTTTGGTTGTTTGATCCTTGGTTGAAACCTTCTGTAGATATAGTGGCGAGTTTTTTGGATCAGCAATTTAAAATAACGCGTAGCGATAATGCCCACTGATCGCATAGTCGAATAACATATCTTCAAGTTGCGGGCCTACGCCAATATTATGGACGATTAATGGTCGTAGGCCATCCGCAGAGTATTGATCGCTCACGATGCCAATGTGCGGTAGGTTGCCGGGCAACATCCAGGTGACCAAATCGCCCGCTTGATAATCTTGTGGCTTGCTGGAAACGACTAATTTTTTACCATGACGGGAAAAGAAGGTTTGCAGATTGGGCACGCGGCGATGATCGATATTGCTATCGGTTTTGGTTTGCCCCCAATTCTTTTTTGCGGGGTAGAGAGAAAAATTTCCGCGCATATCTTCGTGCACTAACTGTTGTAGGTCGATGCCGAGTTTGCGGTAAGCCCGAATAATCACATCAGTACATACGCCGTATTGTGCGGGTATGTCACCCATTGGGTAGGGGATGTTAAAGTAAGCCCCGTTATAAGTTACATTGTTCTGTGTTTGCGCAACTGCCGCTGTGACGAGTGTTTGAACCTTATTTGTCGTGCGGGAAATGTTTTCTGCACTGCTGTGTTGTGCAATCAAAATTACTAAGCTACTAACGAGCGCGTTAAATAATCTGCTCATTGCTCCTGTCCTTTTATTTTCCAGATTTAATGTCAGTCAATTGCGTTGCGTTGTGGTTTTCCAATACAGCAATTTTGCAAAAGGAGAAATGGTTTTTTCCAGCAACACGACGGTCATCAGCCCCAACAATACACCGCTGCCATTTGCCAGAATATCCATGCCGCTAAACGTGCGTGGTGGATTGAAATACTGGCCGATCTCAATCGCAATGGAGTAGGCAATTAAAAATGCGGCGCGTTGCCAAAGCGGCCAAGTTGGCCGAGCAAAACTAATAGAGATAGCCGCTACGCAGTAGCCGGCAAAATGCATCAATAAATCGTTGAAAACAGGAACGGAATTTTCGGGATGGGGTGTTAGGCCAAGATAGGTATAAATCGCTAGCAGGCTATAAAACTGTGCAATACACAACAAACGCCAAGGCATAATCATCTCTCCACAAAAGTTCAGGAGAGCATAACAGTTTGAGTTGTGTGGGGCGATTGCTGTCGTGTGTTGGGTTTATTTGACCAGTGCGACCAAAGGTTCTGCAGCGTAAAGATCTTGTGGCACATTGATATTAAAAAACGGATCGTATTCTTCTACAGAAAATTCTACTTCAACCAACTTTTGTTGTTTGATCCAGTCTTGCATGCGCGGTATGTCACCAGTTTGCAGTTGCTGTTCAATCTTGCTCAGTAGTGATGCATGCCAGAGCGCAAAAATTGGATGAGCACGATTTTTGGATGTCGCAACGGCAAGCTGTGCATGCTGTGTGGTAACCGCATCCAGTAATCTGGCAACGAGATCTGAAGGGAAGAAGGGTGTATCGGATGCAAAACTGGCCAACCATTCCGCATCGGGGTTGGTAGACTGCATCCAGGACAAACCTGCATGGACCCCGGCAAGTGGGCCGAGATTACCGGGGTAAATATCGGGAATGACTGGCAGACGGGTGCGTGCAAAACGCAAGCTATTGCCGTTGGCATTTAACAGCAGCGACGCAACCTGTGGTTGGGCGCGTTCAACAGTCCGTTGCAGTAAGGTTTTACCGGCAAGCGGCAGCAGGCATTTATCGCCGCCGCCCATGCGTTTGGCAAGTCCGCCGGCAAGGATAATACCGACAACGGATGGGGAATTACTCATAAGTATGTTTAGCTGAGTCAGGATTGTTTTCTGGAATTACGGCGCAACGCATTATGCTGTTTGGCGCGATAATCCTTGTTTTGGCTATGGTGTCTAGTGTAGCTGTTGGGCGGGCGCATCACCATGCTTTTTATGTGAAGGATTTGTCAGTGCGGGAAATTGCCCATGCAGCACTTATGCAAACGACAGGTTACCCGGTGTTGGAGTTGAGGCGATTGTCGTTCTTTCCCTCTCCCACATTTCTCTATAGGATTCGTCCCCTGTCCGTTTGGTAATGGACAAATCACGATAATCAATAAGGACTATGGACGATGCAGGCTTCCTCCCGACAATCTTTTTTATTTCAATCGCGCTGGTTTTGGTTGATTTTTTTAGCTGCCGCGCTTGTCGCCGGCATAGCAGCTATCAAGCTGATGTTTGGTGCAGCTCCGGGTTTGAATCTGGAGATCAATTTTTCACGCGAGCAAGCAGTTGCTGCCGCCAAGGCGTTGCAAAAGCGGCAATTCCCCGAACTCAATACAGATCGCACTGCGTCGGTTTTTGTCAGTGATCGTCATTTCCAAAACTATGTGGAGCTGGAGGCGGGCGGCGTAGATGCATTTCAGGCGCTGATGCCACAGTTGGATGCGGTCACTCACTACTGGAAAGTGCGCAGTTTCACCGCCAGGCAGGAGCAGGAATTAATAACCGCCTTTAGCCCTAAAGGCGAGCCGATTTCTTTTGCCTACAAAATTCCCGAACAAGAATCCGGTGCGGCACTGGAAGAAAATGCTGCGCGCGCGCTTGCTGAAACGGGCGCACGCCGGTTTATGGGGGAGCGCTTTGAGGCCTATAAAGCGCTGGAGACCAAGGCGATCAAACAAACCTCTGGCCGTACGGATTATAGCTTTACTTACGAGCATAAAACCCTGACGGCTGGTGAAGCGCGTTTCCGGCTCGAACTCAAGGTGGCGGGCGATAAACTGGTCGCCGTGGATACCTTTAAGCACATCCCCGATGCCTTCAATCAGCGCTTTGGCGAGATGCGTTCGCTCAATACCCAGATCAGTCAAATTGCCGGTTATTTGATGGCCGGTTTATTTGGTCTGGGTGGATTGGTTGGCGGCGGAATCTGGCTGTTTCGTCGCCATCAGTTGCAATGGGGGCGTGCACTTGGACCAGGATTGGTTGTGTCGGCAGGTTTGGCCGCGGCAATGCTGTGTAATTTGCCCATCGCCTGGATGGATTATCCAACCACCGCACCCGCACAAACGTTTTTGCTCCAACAATTAGCGCAAGCCGGCGCAGTGCTGGTCGGTTTCGGGTTATTACTCGCGATGATTTACGCTGTTGCTGAAGGTTTAACGCGCATGGCATTTGCGGATCATCCGCGCTTGTTTGATTTTTTTCGTCCGGTTGCCGCTAACTCACCTGAGATAGTAGGGCGGGTATTGGGGGCCTACGCCTGGACGGGATTGTTCCTGCTTTATGCAGTTGCCTTCTACTTGTTCAGCTCAAAAGTATTGGGATGGTGGCAACCGACGGATATCAATTCCGACCCCAATATCCTTGCCAGCTGGCGCCCGGCACTTGCCCCCATTTTTACTGCGTTGCAAGCAGGGACATGGGAAGAGTGTGTGTTCCGTGCAATTCCGTTGGCATTGGCTGTGCTGATCGGCAGTCACTTTCGTATCCGCAATAAATTGGTGATTGTCACCTTGATCTTACAGGCGCTGATATTCGCGGGCGCCCATGCCAACTATCCCAACTTGCCCGGCTACAGCCGTTTGATTGAATTATTTATTCCGGCCATCGCCTTCGGTTTGGTGTATCTGCGTTTTGGCTTGGTGATCTGCATGATCACGCACTTTGAATACGATCTGGTGTTGATGAGCATGCCGATTTTTACTGCGGATGATCCCGGCCTTTGGGTTGATCGAGTGCTGGTGATTCTGGCCGGCAGCGCCCCCTTGTTGGCTCTGCTATTTGCTCGCTTACGCAAAGGGCAGTTAGTACCTTTGGCGGATGAGTGGCGCAATGGTGTTCCGGTTGCGATTGTGCCGGAAGTCCCCGTTGTCGCAGTAGCAGAAAGCCATGGGACAGGTCCCGCTCTCGCGATCAAGCCGGCCTGGTTGGCGCTGATAGCGGTGGTGTCGGTTATTGCGATAGGTATAGTGGCGCTCAAGCCTCCCAAGTTGGATTGGCCTTCCTATCAGATTGATCGCGCGGGAGCGCAGGTGCGTGCGGGAGAGGAATTGGGCAAGCGGGGTATCGTTCTTGAGGGCGAATGGCGCCGCTCTATCACCACTCATGGCGGTTGGTCGCAGCCACTGGAGTTTGTTTGGCGCGAATCCGGGCCTGAACAGGTACAAGCGCTGATCGGCAAGTATCTGGATACTCCCTTCTGGGTAGTGACCTGGCGCAAGTTCGATGGCCCGGTGGAAAGTCGCTCCGAGCAATGGCAGGCCTGGTTGTATCCCGATGGCCGCTTGCACGAGCTGGTGCACAGCTTACCAGAGGGGGCAGAAGGGGCAAAGCTGACCCGCGAACAGGCGGTAAGCAAGGCGATGGAGTGGATTATCAGCAAGGGGTGGGGCGATCTTACTTCGCTGGAGGAAAAGTCAGTCGAAGAAACCCTGCGTCCGGCGCGCAGCGACTGGAAGGTTACTTATATCGATAAAACCGCCTACAACCACAATAACGGCCAAGCGGTAATTATTATCAAACTGGCCGGCGATGAAGTGACCAGCTATGTGCGTACTATCGATGTGCCCGAAGCCTGGACGCGCGCGGAAAGTGAAGATGACGCGCGCAGGCAACCGTTTAAAATCCTCTCCATGGTGGCGTTTTTGGCACTGTTTGGCTGCGCCACCATCACATTTTTCCGTAAACACAGCGGGCGCAAGTTCAGCCTAAAGGCCGCCTTGCCTTGGGTCGTGATTGCAGTAGTGGCCAATATTGCTGTTTCTTTGTTGTGGATCGATCAAGCCTTGGGAGCATTTCAAACGACTATGGGATGGTGGACGCAGATTGGCATGCTGTTGGTTGGTTTGGCAATTGGTTCCAGTGTTCTCGGTGTAATGGCATTTCTTGCAGCACAAGCTATACACGCAGAACGCCTGCGCGCCGATGCCAATATGAAGCGCGATTTTTTGGCGGCGAGTGTATTGGCTCTTGCGTTAACGGGCTTTCACTCTTTGAAGGAATTGGTATTACCTTCGGTCGCGGTGCCCGGCGCCTACTCTGCCGATTTCGCCACCTTCATACCCTGGTTAACCGCTATCCTGAATGGATTAAAAGGCGTCTTCCCTGCATTGATGCTCCTGATTCTGGCGCTGGGGTTGGTAAGGTTTGCCACCAAGCGCTGGCGTTGGACAGTGGTTATCTTGCTGACATTGATTTGGTGGATTGGTAGTGCTTTGGCTGCGCGGGAATTTGCGGTCACTTTAGGCGCACAATTAATTACGCTGATACAGCTGCTGCTAGTTATCGAATTGATCCGTCGCCAACAAATGGGCGTAGCAATCGCGGTCTTTGGTGTCAGCATTGCACTGCGGCAGTTGGGGGTGATGGAAGCGATTTATCCTTACGCCTGGTTGCATGGTGCGTTGAGTGCTGTGTGTTGCCTTGTCCTTGCTTATCTTTTGCTTAAGCACTGGTATCGTCAGGCGATACAATAGTAAGACGAACAATTGGGTCTTGTTGATTGAGTGATTAACAAGCACCCGCTTATGGAAAAGCACTGGTTCTCCAGTGCTTTTTCGTTTGCGCGAACCGTGCCTTTTATACAGGTGAGGATTAGACTGCGCAGCAATTCTGTATTTACCGGAGTTTCCCTATGGATTTAAAACTCGAAGACTTTCGCCGCGAATATACGCAAGGCGGATTGGAGCGCGACGATCTGGCAGATAACCCGCTCGAACAATTTGATCGCTGGATGCAGCAAACAATCCAATCCGGCATTCCCGACCCCAATGCTATGACCATTGCCACAGTGGATGCTACGGGGCAGCCATCCCAGCGTATCGTGTTGTTAAAACACCTCGACGAAAAAGGGTTTGTGTTTTACACCAACCTCAATAGCCGCAAAGCGCAAGAGCTAAAACAAAATCCGAAAATCAGTTTGCATTTCCCATGGTATCTGATGGAGCGGCAGGTAAAAGTCTGTGGAGTAGCTGAGCAATTATCGGCAACTGAAGTGATGAAATATTTTGTCTCGCGCCCACGCGATAGCCAGTTGGGTGCATGGGCATCGCAACAGAGTCGTCCGATCTCATCGCGCGCACTTTTGCTGCAGCAATTTGAATCCATGAAAAATAAATTCGCCAAAGGTGAAATTCCGGTACCGGACTTTTGGGGCGGTTTTCGCGTTAAGCCCCATCAAATTGAATTTTGGCAGGGCGGTGCGGCGCGCCTGCATGATCGTTTTCAATATAATTTGCAAGCAGATAATTCATGGCTCATTCAACGCTTGGAACCATGATGAAATTTATTGCGGTAAAAAAAACTGGTGGCATTGATCAGTTGGAATTGCAATCGATGCAAATTCCACAACCCAGCGCCGATGAGGTTTTAATTCGTGTCTATGCCGCTGGCATTAATCGCCCTGATATTTTGCAGCGTCAGGGTGCCTATCCACCTCCGGCCGATGCATCACCCATTTTGGGTTTGGAAGTGGGTGGAGAAATTATTCATTGTGGCGCAAACGTAAAACGCTGGAAACGAGGCGATAAGGTGTGCGCGTTAGTGAATGGGGGTGGCTATGCGGAATACGTTGTTGCGCCTGCCGCACAGTGTTTGCCGGTTCCGCAGGATTTTTCTTACGTACAGGCCGCAGCACTTCCCGAAACTTTTTTTACGTTATGGCACAATCTCTTTCAGCGCGCGCGGTTAACAGCAGGTGAAAGTCTGCTAATTCACGGAGGCTCAAGCGGTATAGGTACTACCGCGATTCAATTAGCGCGTGCATTCAACGTGCAAGTATTTGCTACTGCGGGATCAGCAGAAAAATGTGCGGCAATTAAAGCGCTGGGTGCTACGGCAATTCAGTATCGCGAGCAGGATTTTGTCAGCGTTATTAAAGAGCACACCCAAGGGCAGGGTGTGCATGTGATTCTGGATATGGTCGGTGGCGATTACATCCAACGCAATTTTTCTGCTGCTGCCAGAGACGGGCGCATAGTCAATATCGCATTCTTGCACGGCAGTAAAACCCAAGTGGATTTTATGCCGCTGATGCTCAAACGGTTAACCTTGACGGGTTCTACTTTGCGCGCTCAATCAGCACAAGCAAAGGCAGGAATTGCGCGTGAGCTGGAAGAAAATGTTTGGTCATTGCTAAACAATAAAACGATTCAACCAGTGATTGATTCGGTATTTTCTTTTGAGCAAGTTGCCGCCGCACATATGCGCATGGAATCGAATCAACATGTAGGGAAAATTATTCTCGATTTAACACTAAGTGATAATAAAGATGACTGATAAAGACCGCCGCCCCTTGGATGGCATTCGTGTAATCGAGGTGGGGCAATTACTCGCAGGTCCTTTTGCTGGTTGTATGCTCGCGTACTTCGGTGCGGAAGTGATAAAAATTGAACCGCCGGAAGGCGATCCTATCCGCGGATGGCGGGTATTGGAAAATGGTACGTCACACTGGTGGCGCAGTATCGGCCGCAATAAAAAAAGTATCACTCTGGATTTGAAAAAATCCGAAGGCCAAAAAATCGCGCGCCAATTAATTGATAGCGCTGATGTGGTGATTGAAAATTTTCGCCCGGGTGTGATGGAAGGCTGGGGGCTTGGTCCGGATGAAATTAAACAGTCGAATCCAAAATTAGTTTACGCACGCATTTCCGGTTACGGTCAAACCGGCCCTTACGCGAGCAAGCCGGGATTTGCTTCTGTATGCGAAGGCATGAGCGGTTTTCGCTACGTCAACGGCTTCCCCGACCAGGCGCCAGTGCGCCCTAATTTGAGTATTGGCGATACTATTTCTGGTATTCACGCTGCACTGGGCATTGCATTGGCGCTACTGGAGCGCGAGCGCAATGCTGATGGGGAAGGGCAGGTGGTCGATGTTGCACTCTATGAATCCATGTTTAATTTAATGGAAGCGGTAGTACCGGAATTCTCCGGTGCAGGTGTGATTCGTCAACCCTCTGGCACCACGGTCACCGGCATTGTGCCTACCAATACTTACCGCTGCAAAAATGGAAAATACGTGGTTATCGGCGGTAATGGTGATTCCATTTTCCAGCGTTTGATGGAAGTCGCCGGCCATCCCGAAATGGCGCATGATCCACGCATGGCGAATAATGCCGGGCGCGTTCAACACGAATTGGAAATTGATAATGCGCTGGCTGCCTGGTGTATGAGTAAAGATGCTGATGAGATTTTGCAACTGCTGGAACAAGCGCGTGTACCGGGCGGGCCAATCTACAACGTGCAGGACATGTTTGCTGACCCGCACTTTAACGCGCGCGGAATGTTTGAGCAGGTAGAAATCAATGGTAAGCCGTTACAGATTCCGGCGATACTGCCCAAGTTATCCGACACGCCAGGCCGCACTGACTGGCCGGGTGGTGACATTGGAAGCCATACACAAGAAATCTTGCAGTCAGTCTTGAATTTATCCCAAGCACAAATCGATGAATTAAAAACCACGGGCGTTATTTAAGGTAATCACTATGAAGTTGAAATCCGGTTTATATCGCCACTACAAAGGTAATGACTATTTTGTATTTCAGGTGGCGACCCACAGTGAAACCCGCGAGCCATTGGTGTTTTATCGCTGTTTGTATGGCGATTATTCCTGGTGGGTGCGCCCGCTGGATATGTTTCTCGAAACGGTTGAGTTGGCGGGTGAAACTATTCCGCGATTTCGCTTTGTGCGTGCATTAACGGAACAAGAGCTTGCTAATTACCTGGCGCCGCTCGTGGAAGTAAAAAAATCGTGAGCAACACCAAACAAGAACAGTCTCCCGAGCGGGAAATTATTTTTTCGACAGAGGACTCCCGCTGGATGAACTATGCCTTGCAGCTCGCGGAAAAAGGCGAAGCAATGGGTGAAGTGCCGGTCGGCGCCGTCATTGTGCAGGATGGGAACATTATTGGCGAAGGTTTTAACCAGCCGATTAGCAGTCATGACCCTACTGCGCACGCCGAAATTATCGCCCTGCGCCAAGCTGCAATGCAGGTGCAAAATTACCGCTTGGTCGGCTCGACTATCTACGTCACGCTTGAGCCCTGCACTATGTGTGTGGGTGCACTTATCCATGCGCGCATAGCGCGTTTAGTCTTCGGTACAACAGAACCCAAGGCGGGTGCTGTGATCAGTAAATCCAGATTGTTGGATAACAACTACTTCAATCACCGCATCGACTATGCTGGTGGCGTCTTGTTAGACCAGTGTCAACATCAACTCAGCCAGTTTTTTGCTCGTCGCCGGGAAGAAAAGCGCTCTCAAAAATCCCTATCGTCACCTGAGTAACTGATCCCTCCATAGTTCGTCCCGCCGCAAGAATTTTTATAGATAAAAAATGGGTTTCAGTTTTTTCTGGTAACTCGTCAGATTTTATTGTCATTTGGTCTATGTATTTGATTTTCAATCGTTATTTTTATGTTCACCCTAATACTGGCGTCAATTACATTGTTTTTGTGAGCTATATACAGGTTTTATATGTGAAATTATTAAGTAATAGACTGGAAAACTATTTTCAATTTGATATACAATTTAAAAACAATAAGAAAATTATTTTCAAAAACAAAAAACACTGTTTTAGTTATAAGTAATAAGCGCCGCATGGAACAAACAGGCGCAAACAACCACACCAGCCGCCAAGAGAACGAGAGACCCGGGTATTACCTACTGCAATTGTCCGCAGTGGTTATGCTTTTCTTCCTGTTACCCAGTTGTTCGATGTTATGCCGTTCAGATCTGCCAGGGCACGGATTTATTTCTGTTTATGCCTGGTAGCTGCGCATCTTCGTGGGTATTGGTTTCCAGAATTACAACAAAAGGCGCAGACGACTATGTTAAAAACCCTGATTGTTTATGCCCATTTATTGGCAGCCTGTGTGGCTATCGGTGTCTTATTGATTCAGGACATGGCACTGGCCAAAACCAAAGGCAGGAGCCTCTCAGCTGGCATCGTTAAGGAGTTGATTCAGTCGGCAAGCGTTATGTTCTTTGCCTTGATTGTGTTGTGGATTTCCGGGTTGGCATTGGTATTGGTTGGATATTTGGAGAATCCCCAACAGTACCTGATGAATGAAAAACTGTGGGCCAAGTTCACGGTAGTAAGCATCCTGACCCTGAATGGAATTGCCCTCCATTATTTTAGTTTCCCCCGCGTGACCTCTGCCCAAGGGCTGCTGGGCCTGCCCTCTCTGGAGCAAGTACTGGTGGTATTGACTGGTGCGATTTCATCAGTTTCATGGCTGTTTTCTTGCTATCTCGGTATTGCCCGCCCTTGGAATTACACCGCTGATTATGGGTTTGTAATGTCGATTTATGCCTTGCTATTAGTGGGTGCCTGCATTGTTGCAGGTGAGGTGCTGCGCAGTATGCGCAAGGCCAGTTGCGAGCCACCTACGCTGACTGAGCGGATGCCGCTCAACGTTTCGCGCGAGTTTGAATAAGAATTTTCCCGGCTTCCCGGCCGGGGTTTGACCCTATGACGATGTACAAATAACCGTCATATCACACGCTGTAGCTCTAGCCCTGACTCAATGATTCAGAGCCATAACAACAAAAACGTACAAGCAGTTTTATCACCGTTGTTAATCCCTGCCGATATCAATCGGCACACATTTCCGAGGAAGACACTATGAGTAGCTTTAAAGCCTCAGTGGTTAACCCTCGCTTAACTGGTGCCTTACGGCGTTCCTGTTATGCGATAGGTTTATCGCTGGCTCTATCCACGCTGTCCACCCAAGCCTTTGCCGCTTGCCAATACACAGTCACTGGCCAATGGAGCAATGGTTTTACCGGATCGGTCAAAATCACTAACGACACCGCTACTGCAACTAATGGTTGGAGTCTCAGCTGGCAATACACTGGCGATAATCGCATCAGTGGTAGCTACGATGTGAGTATGAGTGGCACCAATCCCTATACCGCCAAAAATGCGGGTTGGAACGGCACTATCCAGCCCAACCAAAGTGTGACGTTTGGTTTTCAGGGCAGTAAAGGTGCAGCGGCAGCAGAAGTACCTGTGTTGACCGGCACCTTGTGTGGCAATGCAACCAGCTCAGCAGTCAGTTCGTCTCGCTCTAGTGTGGCAAGTTCCATTGCCTCCAGCTCTATTTCATCCAGCTCGATTGCACCCAGCAGTTCATCCCGCTCCAGCCTGGTAAGTTCCAGTGCGCCCAGCAGCCGCTCCAGTATGCCGAGTTCTTCGTCCGCATCTTCGGTCGATGGCGGTGGCTGGTCATTGAACTCCACGGATTCTTACTTGAATTTTGTCACCACCAAAAACACCCACAATGTAGAAGCACATAACTTTACTGGGTTGAGTGGTGAGATTAATCCAGCCGGCATTGCGACCTTGACGATTGACCTGAATTCGGTGAATACCGGTGTGGCACTGCGCGACCAGCGTATGCGCGACCTCTTATTCGAAACAGCTAATTATCCAACGGCGACTGTCACCATGTCCGTTCCTGCCAGTGTTATCGGAGGGCTTGCGGTAGGCCAGTCCAGCCAAAACGACATCACCGCCAGTCTGAATTTGCATGGTGTGACCGCTAATGTCACCACCCGAGTATTGGTACAGAAACTCTCGTCCACCCGCGTGTTGGTACAGAGCCTCGCCCCGGTATTGACGAAAGCGGATACATACTCCCTGACCAACGGTGTAGAAGCCCTGCGCGCGGCGGTAGGCATTGCCTCCATTAACGCCTCGGTGCCGGTGGACTTTGCGCTCGTCTTTGACGCCCGTTAATTGGATGGAGCATAGGAACCTATCATGAAAAAATTATTGAAAATGTCGATGTTAGCTACTGGCGCCATCTGGAGCGCCATGGCCACATCCAGTGCGTTTGCACAAGGCGCTTGCAGCGTGGCCTACCAAACTGAAAACAACTGGGGCGCCGGTGCCCAGTACAAAGTGACTCTTACCAATACTGGTGCCGCCAAAACGAACTGGGAGCTTTGCTGGAGTTTTGCAGCTAGTGAAACGGTTTCCAGCCTGTGGGAGGGGACTTACACCCAGACTGGCAAAAATGTTTGTGTGAAAAATGTGGGTTACAACGGCAATCTACCAGCCAACGGCTCAGTCGTCTTTGGCCTTATTGTGGCCAATCCAGGCGCAGTCCCTGCTGCTTACACACTGAACGGCGCTGCGTGTGGCGGTGCGGCGAGTAGTGCTGGCAGTAGTAGTGTTGCCAGTAGCACTGCCAGTAGCCTGGCATCGAGCAGCTCCAGCTCAATAGCGGTTACCGCTGCGCGCTGGTTGTTGGATGCGCCCAAATCGACGTTCCATTTCGTGTCGGTGAAGAAGGCGATATCGGGCGTTGAAACTCCGGAAAACCTCACTTTCAGCCAACTGCAAGGAACCGTGTCGTCGACTGGTCAGGCGACCCTGACTATCCCCTTGGCAAGTATCAGCACTAACAACACGGTGCGCGATCCCCGTATGCAAAACCTGCTGTTTGAATCGGCTTACTTACCGAGCTTGCATTTCACTAGCCAGCTCGATTTAGCGGCTCTGGATGCCCTGGCTGTCGGTAGCACGCGCGTACAGTCGGTGACTGGCAATCTGGTACTGCATGGTGTAACCAAGGCTATCAGCTTTGACGCATTGGTCGTGAAGCACGCCAGCAACAGCGTCAGTTTTTCGCCGCGTAAACCCGTCATTATCAACAGTGTGGATTTTGACTTGAATGCCGGTGTGGAAGCTTTGCGGGCAATTGCGGGTTTGAGCAACATCGGTGAAAAAGTACCCGTGTATTTCAAAGTGTTCCTCAGCCGCGATAACCCCACCAACGTGCCAGCGATTAGCTTGGCTGCCGCGCCCAATACGCCGCTCAACCTGACCGGCTCCGTGGGTTTTACCGGTACAGCCAGCTTGAACTGGGCGGATGTTAGTGCCAACGAAAGTGGCTTCTTAGTGCGCCGCAAAGGTGCGGATGGCCGCTGGGCAACTGCTACCAATGCTGCTGCAAACAGCGTTGGTTATCAGGATGCATTAACAGCCTCTGGTAGCTATGACTATAAAGTCATCAGCTACACCGACAG
>NZ_JBRFPI010000018.1:0-23190 GCF_053579595.1 Cellvibrio sp. | reverse complement strand
ACACTGACCACCCATTTACGGTAGCGGCGGTATCGTTAGTTACTGTAATTTCGCCGGTAAAGCCTGAGCCCCAATTATTGGTAATCTTGTAAGTACATGCGGCCCAGCTGGGTGAACTTGATATCGCTAAAGCCAATGCGCTTATCGCAAACGATGTCTTTGCGTATTTAGTAAAAATTATTGATGAACTTTTCATAATGTCCTCAGAATAATTATTCATTTTTAAGTAGTGGTTAAAACGTATTTTTTATTTAATGAAACGGATTTTATTTGCTGTAACTGGGTGTCCATGCACCAAAAATATTGCTGATGGTATAAGTCGCTGCTTGTGCACCGGTTAATTGTTTGGATTGCGGTGCGCGTGCAGGCGGATTAGCGCCTGCGCCAGTGGTTAAATATTCAGAAAAGCGCGCAGTATCAAGTGTGTTTTCACTCATCTTCACCCAGCCGACTGCAGAGATGTGTTGACCCAGTTCGGTACGGATATAGGTAGCTGCACCGTAGGGTCTCCAATTGCGACCCAGTGCAACAGAGCCTTTGCTAACATTCGATGCCGCAGTTACTTTTCCGCCAAGAAAAACCAAACCGTAAGGCACCGTTTGTTCAGTGCTCGGTGCGGTTAATGCAGAGCCGCCACCAACGCTGTGAATGGTGTTGTTATCAAACACTGCTGTTGCTGCACCAAAAATAAAATCGACAGTGCCTTGAATGTGACAGTTACGGTAATACTGGGTGCCGCTGTGGGTATAGAGTGTGTCCTGGTTGCCGAGCAAGCGGCAGTTGCGGAATTGTAAACGTTGCCCTTGTGCTAACAATGCAACTGCTTGCGAACCAACACCGAATGAATTTTCGATGGTGATATTTTCCATTGAGACATCGTTAGCTTTGAGCGTGACGCTCGCGCTGCCGGATGTTCCAATCGCAGTGCCGTCGGCTTTTAATGTGCTGGCGCCATCGTTGTAGGTAAGAATCGTCGAGCTTGTTTTTCCTGTTTCACCACAAAAAGTTACAAACGGTTTTGTGATCGATAATTTCTCGCGATAGGTGCCCGGCTTGATGCGGATTTGTGTCGGCGTGGTGTTGGAATTGGATAAGGTATTTAACGCGGCTTGCACCGTTTTATATTGACCTGAGCCATCCGCAGCGACGCGCAAGATCGGTTGGTTGGTAATGCTGTTGCAATCGGCAGTGGTGGGTGTAGTAGGGCAGGCTGCTGGTGTTATGCCGTTGCCAGTCACACTGATACTGTCGATATTTGCCAGTCCATTCGTCGTTGTTGCAACGAGTTTAATGCTGTTGGTTCCCGCGTTGAGTGGGATATCTACATTAACGTTCTGCCACTGCGCCCAATTGCTATTAGTTGGGAAATCCAGCGTTTTGATTTGATTGCCATTTACGAGCAGATTTGCCCGTCTTGCAGCAGTGCTGCCGTTGCCGAAGCGAATTTTTGCTGCATAAGTTTTTGCGCTGGCGGCGCTGACGCTCCAGGTGATGGATGCGCCAATCGCATTTTCAGTATCGATAAAGCCGGTACCAGTGTAGCCGTTATGTTTAGTGTCGATCACGCCAGAGTTGCCACAAAATCCCACTGCGCTTTCTTCAAAGATCCAACTGCTTTCTGCCGCCCAAGCTTGGGGTGCCAGCGCCAGTATTACACCGGCTGCCATCAGCGAATGTGCATAGGATTTAACGAACTGTACGCGTGATTTGGAAAAAGTATTTTTCATTTTTAGTTCCCGCTAGTTATGTTTTTTTGACGTAGAGATGCGCGTTCCCCAGCTGTTGAAAAACTGGAGAAGTGATGCGACCAAATACCAGATCCTGGGGACCACAACGGTAGGTATTGAGAGAAATGATTGGGTTTTATCAGCAGCGTCTGTACTGGGAGCAGTGACGTGGACGCTAAGATGTAAACGCCAATTTTTTGCCGAATGCTTGCTTTATTATCAGTGGCTCTGTGATCGAGCCTTTAAATAGTCTGTGTGACTATGTTGGGTAGTTTACTGCTGCGTTATTAAGGATGAAAGAGAATTAGCATATAAAATGATTACTATTGGCGTGATTTTCCGTTTTTTGTGCTGCAGTTTTGAGTTTTCCGACAAGCCTATTTTGATATTTTCATTAGCGATATTTTCCTTTCCATAGTTGTAATTTTCATTAAAAAAGAGCGCTTGTGCCTTCAGGAAAGGCATGCAGAGCCTCTTTTCATCCAGTAAATAAAAAGACATTAATTTTTTATATATGAACATAATTCCATTTGTGAATTGCATCGCATAATCAATCTTGTGTCACCAAAAGCATCTGGTGGTCTTATTTTTGAGGTCTTATTTATCGCATTAGTTAGTAGTATGTAGTCCTCCTGACTATTTTGGTCAAAAAGCTTTTTCTCGATATCTCCCCTCGATGATGTTGTATAGCGACCGCTGTATCTAGTCCAAGGCAGATCCTCTCGGCCATGGTCGATTTTTTCCTGTGCTGAGCCAATAACGAATAACAACAGGAGAGCACCCTGATGAATATCTCGCAGCTCAAAAAATTGGGCACTGCTGCGCTATTGGGCGCGGGCATGTTTGCTGTCCAGGCTTCACTTGCGCAAAGCGCTAATTGCAAATATGTAGTGACGAATAGTTGGGGTGCCGGCGCGACTGCCAGCATCGAAATTACCAATACCGGTACTACCGCATTAAACGGTTGGAATGTCAGTTGGACTTATGTGAATAACAGGATCACTAGCAGTTGGAATGCAACGCTCGCCGGAACAAACCCTTATAGCGCTTCTAATTTAAGTTGGAATGGCAACGTGCAGCCGGGGAAGACGGTATCTTTTGGTGTGCAAGTGAATACCAACGGCGCGGTGGAAACGCCGGTTGTTACGGGGGCGATTTGTGGTGCAGCTTCATCGGTTGCATCGAGCCTGCGTTCATCCACTGCACCCTCGTCAGTTGCATCATCAATTGCGCCTTCTTCGCGCTCTTCGGCGTCATCATTACAACCCTCTTCATCTGCGGTGAGTTTATCGAGCAGATCATCGGCTTCCTCCAGTGCAACCTCTGCCTGTGCTGTTGTGCCTTACTGTAATTGGTATGGCACTATGTATCCCGTTTGTATTTCTACACAAAGCGGTTGGGGATACGAAAATAATAAGAGCTGTATATCTACATCGACTTGTACCAGCCAGCCGTCACCCTTTGGTGTGGTGGGTTCATGTGGGTTATCCAGTTCGTCATTGAGTTCGAGTTCAATTCGATCAAGTTCTTCAACCGTATTGAGTTCTTCCAGTATTCGCTCTTCATCGAGCAGCAGCATTATTTCTTCCAGCAGTTCTTCGATGCGCTCTTCCAGTAGCCTGAGTTCTTCCAGCAGTAGTGCGAGCGGTGTAATTCCCAATGCAACTGCAAGTGGTTGGCCATATTGCCGCTCAGCAGATTCAGATCCGGATGGTGACGGATGGGGTTGGGAAAATGCGTATTCCTGCATTGTTTATGGATCAGCTCCCGATGGCGGGGCAGGGAATTTTTCTTACTGCATGATTGGTTCATCGAAATTAAATTTGTGTGCAACCGACAACGGCAGCTGGGGATTCCAAAGCGGCGCTGTGTGTTTATCAAAAAGTATGTGTCCGGGAATGGGCAGTGCCACACAAGCACCTGCGCGCACCGCACCGGTGAATACCAATGCCGATACAACAACCAAAACCGTTTTCACTTATCTGAAATCCATTTGGGGCAACCATATGTTGTCTGGCCAACAAGATCTGACTTGGCAAGACAACATCGATCAATACCAACGCGTGATTAATGACACCGGCCGCGCTCCGGCGATCATGGGTTATGACTTCATGAATTACGGTATGTGGGCGGGCAACCCCGGTCTTGCACAAACGGAAGAAGCGATTGTGCATTGGAACCGCGGCGGCCTTGTGACATTCGCATGGCACTGGCGTGATCCTAATGCAGCCAGTAACTCCATCGGTGCGTTTTATACCGCAGACACTAATTTCTCCATCCCGCTTGTGAATGGCCAGCTCGATACGTCCAGCACCAGCTTTGCCAACATGCAGGCCGATATTGCATTGATCGCTGCTGAATTACAAAAACTGGAAAACGCTGGTGTAACCGTGTTGTGGCGTCCGTTGCACGAAGCATCGGGTGGTTGGTTCTGGTGGGGGCGCAATGATCGCGCTGACGGATTGCCTGCTGCTTATGCACAAGTGGTGTTGTGGCGTTATCTCTATGACCGCCTCACCAATTTCTATGGCTTGAATAATTTGATCTGGGTATGGAACGGGCAGAGCGCGGCTTGGTATCCGGGCGATGCATACGTCGATATCGTCAGCCACGATATTTACGACGGTAACCGCAATTACGAATCGCAAGCGTCTGTTTTCAATATGGCAAAAGGCTATTCGCAAGAAAGCAAAATGGTTGCGCTGAGTGAAAACAGCAACATTCCCAATCCGGATTTAATGCAGCAAGACAATGTCTGGTGGTTGTATTTTGTGGTGTGGAATGACACAGACACTGCCGAAGGTGTGACCAGCTCCAGTAACTTCTGGACCGGCGAGTACTACAACACGAATGCGCACAAGGTTCATGTCTATAACCATGAGCGCGTCCTCACTTTGGATGAGTTGCCGAATTTTTAAATTAATTTTTTATTAAAAATTTGAGTAGTTGTATTCACCCTTACACGTGAGTCTCGCAAGAGGCTCGCGTTTTGCACCATTCAGGGCCTGCATTTTTTTGCTCTGAGAACTCACAATAACGATAGGAGAAATGTCTGATGAAGATTTCGCATCTCAAAAAAATGGCAACGGCTGCGCTACTTGGCGTTGGTCTGTTTGCAGCGCAAGGTTCGCTCGCGCTAAGCTCTATTGCGCCAATCGCCAATTGTAAATATGTCGTGAATAACTCATGGGGAAGTGGCGCAACGGCGAGTATTGAAATTACCAATATAAGGTCAACGGTAATTAGTGGCTGGAGTGTGAATTGGAATTACGTCAATAATCGCGTTACTGGCAGTTGGAATGCAACGGTTACTGGCAGCAATCCTTACACTGCTACTAATTTGAGTTGGAATGCTAACATCCAACCAGGCCAAACCATTTCAATCGGTGTGCAGGTTAATGGCAATGGCGCAATTGAAGCGCCTACTGTGTACGGTAGTATTTGTACGAATAGCTATAACAGTACTTCTTCTGTGACAACCAGCAGATCCAGCTCTTCTTCGACGGCTCCTTCAAGTCGTTCATCGTCTTCAAGTCTTGTACTTTCGTCCGTTAGCAGCAGCTCATCGACATCGGCTTGCTCTGGTGTCCAGCAGTGCAACTGGTACGGTACGCTCTATCCGTTGTGTGTAAATACGCAAAGTGGATGGGGATATGAGAACAATAAAAGCTGTATCTCCCGCGCAACCTGTACCAGCCAACCTTCACCTTTCGGTGTGACGGGCGGTGCCTGTGTTCCATCAAGTTCATCAATTTCTTCGCAGAGCTCTTCGAGTATTCGTTCCAGCATTTCTTCCAGTCGCTCCTCAAGCAGTTCTTCATTAAGCTGCCCCCAAGGCAATAGCTGGCCCGATTGCCCTTACACAACCTGGAGCGATGCATACTGTGCGCAGGTTGGCCCGTCACTCTGCCCGAGAAGTTCCTCTAGCACCAGTTCGCGCTCGTCGAGTTCAGTAAGCTCAGGTGGTATTACCAGCGTTGAGCTGACAAAGCGCATGGGAATAGGTTGGAACGTTGGTAACTCGCTGGATGCAATCGGCGGTGAAACCAATTGGGGCAATCCATTAATTACCCAACAATTAATTAATTCCGTTAAAGCAGCAGGTTTTAAAACAATTCGCTTGCCTGTTGCCTGGAGTAAATTTTCGGATGAATCCAATTTCGTCATTCAAAGTGCGTGGATGGATCGCGTTGAGCAAGTCGTAAATTACGCACTGAATGCCGACATGTATGTGGTGATGAATATTCATTGGGATAATGGTTGGATGCAACCCACCTATGCGCAACAAGCCTATGTAAATAACCGGTTGAAAATTATGTGGACACAAATCGCCACCCGTTTCGGCAATTACGATGATCGCTTGTTGTTTGCAGGTACCAATGAAGTGATGGTGGACGGTGATTACGGTACGCCCACTGCCGAATATTACACAGTGCAAAATAGCTTTAACCAAACCTTCGTAACCGCTGTACGTGCAACCGGTGGGAAAAATGCGACGCGTCATTTGGTTGTGCAGGGCTTCAATACCAATATTGATCACACCGTAAATTTTGCAAAAATCCCAACCGATACCGTAAGCAATCGTTTGATGATGGAAGTGCATTATTACGATCCTTACAACTTCACACTGAACACCAGCAGCAATATCACCCAGTGGGGCTCAATCGCCACTAACCCAAGTGCCACTGAAACCTGGGCGAACGAGTCATACACCGATGCGCAATTCCAAAAAATGAAAGTGAATTTTGTGGATAAAGGAGTAGGGGTGATTCTGGGCGAATACGGCGTAGTGTCGCGCACGAATATTGCGGATCACGAAACCTATCGCAACTACTGGAACGAGTACATCACTAAATCGGCGTACACGCGCGGTTTGGTTCCAGTGTATTGGGATAACGGCTTCGGCGGCAACGGCGGCATGGCGTTGTTCGACCGCGCCTCTGGTGCACAATTATACCCAAATCTGATTCAGGCCATTGTGAAGGCGGATGATTGATCGGGAAATTTTATAAATGTATTAATGCAATAACTTCAAGGTGGCCCTTTGGTCGCCTTGTTTTTTTATGTACTTATTATTCCTGCTTTTTGCCTGTGGATAGCCGCGGCTTAATTCCAGGCGTCGGGTGGCGTACCAGAGCCAGGGGAGAATGGTGGTGCTGAAGGTGAGCAATATTACGGTGTTGAGGAAATCGTGATGGTTTGGATGATCAAGTAGCTGAAACCCTATCTTGAATTTCAGTTGCTAAAGATGTAGTTCAATTTGTTAAAAAAGGTTTTGATTGCGCGGGATAAAAGCGTCAATACCTTTAATACTGTTATTACGCGGCTAGATGGTCGGCGAGTAAAAATAACCGAATATTTGATTCTGGAGTTGTAGCGCCAACGATTGGAATTGATTGAATAAAATCAAAAAAATTAAGATCGACAACTTTGTTCTCATCGACCGCTCCATGGCGAATTAAATTATCTCCTTGATATACCCACACCAATGGAATGGTTTCCGGAGAGAAGTTTCCTAAAAATTCACAATGATCTTCAAGGTCGAGCCACAACCAATGAACGGCGGGTGTGGCGTCTTTGATCATCCGCATAATAGATTTTTTAACTGGATCGCATTTATGGCACCATGATGCGCCAAGTAGAATGACAATAGATTCCGTCTCATTATTCAAAATGTACTTGATTTTTGAGAAATCATTCCAAGCATCTAATAGATTGATATTGGCCATGATATAAATCCTTTTGGCTAAAGGGAAAAAAAGTGTTTTGGAAAATTTGACCAATCAAGAGATTGATGGGCCAATGTTTTTATCAAAGAACGATGCCAATGTTGCGGCATAGAGCAGGATGCGCTTACTGTTGGTAAAGAGTTTTTAATTGGTGCTCCATTTAAAAACTGATTACCGTTATTGAATGAATCCCAATGATTGGTAAGCCATTCTTTAATGGCATCGGGTGGTGCTGAACTTAACCCCTCGGATTCACGTCTGAGTTGTTTGATTGGCGCGGACATGTTTTTCTCATCATCGTCGAGCATGTCAGATGGCTGTTTTTGGTTGTCATCAAGAGAGTCAAGATCAAGACCGGTGATATGTTGAATCGCATATGCGGCAAGTGAAGCGGCATCTTTGTGGTCTAAAAAAGTTGCCAATCTTGCCAGTGATCTGCTATCTCCACGAAATGCATTTGCCCAAATTAAATCTCTTAAAGAAAGATTGTTCTCTGTATTATTTAGCCAGCCATTGAAATCTTCTTCCGCGCTGGTAGATGACCATACAAGCAGCTGTTTAAAGTAATCATTTCCTTTTAGTGAAGGGATTAATTTGGCTGTTTCGCGCTGCTGCTCCGGTTTACCCATTATTGCAAGCGATGTGCTAGCGGCCAATCTACAGGGGGGTGCGGAGTTGTTCAATGCATCATAAAGGACAGGTTGATAATCAGTGAGATGATAATTGCCAATAGCATCCAATGCTTTTGTGCGAAGGACTACGTCAGGCGAGTTAAGTGATGTTGATAAGATGGCATTGGTATTTATTTCAGGTATCTGTAACGCTACATCAATGATTGTGCTTTTCATTGCGTCATGCTGTTGCCACAAAAATTGTATTGTCGGTAATGTTTTTTCCTTCCCGCTGAGCAGCAGAGTCCACTGCAATGCTGCAGTAATTCCAGCGGCTGCGACACTATTAGACGATACAATTCTTACAATTGAATGCAAATAATCTTCATTGCATGCTTGTATTGCAATGTAACTGGCTGCAAATATTTCGTCAGCAGTTTTCCATTGGTTCATGCGTTTGAGTGCATAAGGCCATACTGAATCTTCCGCCAAGCGCAGACCTTCCAAATGGGCATCCAGGCGTTCGTTGCAGCGATTAAGTTGAAGTAAGTTGAAAGCAGGGTGCCACAATGCATTTTCAAGTCTCAACCAGCAATATGCAGCTTCCTCTACGTGCTGTTCGATAATAGATTTTATCTGTGGCCGATAAATTTTTCGGTCTTGAGTCTCAGTAGTATCCATTTGTCATGGTTTCCATGAATATATTTATTGGTAAGGTGCAACCAAACACTGCCAATTTTCGCCATCAAAGGCATGTACTTCATAATTGCTGGCGACTACGAGCAGTCCGTCGTAAGCATCCATGTGACCATTGAAGGTGATGAGTTCGCCTTTATGTTCGGGGCGTTTTAATTCTTTACCGTCCCAGACTTTTAACTGATATCCAGAACAAAGCCAGAGTTGGTTGTTGAACCAGACGCTATCATTAAATAAAACGCTGGAGGCACCACTTGCAATTTTTTTCCAGCTATTTTTTTCGCCGACCCATAGATTGCCGCCTTCACCGCTAATAAAAACTTCGCCGGTAGGGGCTACAGTAACGGTATTAAGTTGTTCATTGCTGGGGAAGTCGCACTGATGCCAGCGAGTGCCGTCGTAGCGCCATACATCGCCATGGCCGCCAACGGCATACATATTGGTTTCGTTTGGGCCGTCGATGTCTTCAAAACCAAAAAAGCCATTGCGTATTTGCTCTGACGTTAATTGAGGGAAGCCATTCATTACTGGTTCCCATTTTCCAATATCTACGCGTTTGTAAATATCGCGGAAAGAACCTACTGCATAGGCCCACCCGTCGATACATTTTAATTTCTGTGTTGCTATACCTTTGCTGGGTTCGGTTTTACCGATGGGGGTTATTTCTTCAGATCCTTTCTCTCCTGAGCCTATTGTCAATACAAACCCTGTTCTATCTCTGGAGGACATTAGGCGTTGCATAATTGGTTTTCTGCTTATTCCAATTCGAGAAAAGCTCATTCCTGTACATTCCCTGTGTCCGCTTTTGACTGGATTATCGTCAATAAACAGTGTAAACAAGCGACTCGGGACTTCACTATCCCATAGTCTCTCTATATTTCCGCTAGAAATGTCTTCTCGCACAGCGAATGTTATTACATCTTTGGTTAAGATTGCGCAGTCGGAAATAATCCAGCCATTCAATGAAGAATCCCATTCCTGTTTTGGTAAATATATCGATTTATTCATAACGCTCTCTTTCATTAATTATCTCGACGTTGGTCTGGTTTAATTTCTTTTCCATTTTGATCTACAGTGTTCACTTTCGCATTCGGACAAAGATCGTTGTAATAATCCTCCAGCTGCGCCTTTATACAATCTTTGCCACAACCAGAAAGTGGAAAAGTTTCCGTGTGAGATTCTGCGGCGGCATCGATCGCATCAGTCATGCTCATTTTTCCGCTTGAATCAATGGCGTTGTCTTTAAGTTTTTTATCCAGAGCTTTATCAAATTTATTGTGAATCCTTTCATGACTTCCCCCGCTGCCGCGTCCACCTTCCACACAAACTACTGGTGCGTCGCTATCTTTATAGCCGGGGCAATCCACACCTTTCATTGCTGCTTGGGGGATTAAATGGTGACCTTGTTGGCCAGTGCAGCAACCCCGATCTACACCTTTATTGCGATCGGTTTTGCTGGGTTTGGATGGTTCGACCTTGTCGGCACTATCACCTTGTTTTTTGTGTGGTATCAAACTGCATTTGCGGGCGCGAATACAGGGATTGAGTGTTGCCAATAGTTCTTGGAAATCACCGGTAATTCGGCTTAGCTCCTGGTCAGTTGCCGTAAGTTCGCCTTTTTCATTCATTGGCGGCCCGATTTTTTCAAAAGCTTCGCCCGCATTTTTATACAATTGCTCTGCTGCTTTGGCGTTTTGAATATTTTCCGGTAGCCTTGAAATGGTGAGAATTGCATCGCCCACCGACACTATAGTGGCTAGAATGGTGCCTATTCCTGCACCTGGTGCCGCACCAGCACCTAAAGTCGGCGCTCCGCCAACGACAGCGCCTGTCGCAGCACCTGCTGCTATTTTTGCTCCCGTTCTTGCTGCAAGTTTACTTGCACCTTCAATTGCTGCATCAGACAGGTAGCCCCAAAATCCCGATTTAATTGCCTCCATCTCTTCAGCAGCTGTATCTAAGATCGAATTCAATTCGTTGCGAAGATGGGTTTTGTTGGGTGTGTTAGTCGGGATATTTAATCCATCGCAAAACTCTTGCGACCAATGCCCCGGTTTATCATCGTTGTTGAGTTTTTTCTTTTTGCGGGACTTTTTAGCTTCGCTATCTGAGCAGGCTTTATTGATGCGCTTTTCTTGTTTTTTACAATCGTGACCGCCTAAAAAATTACGTGATAGAAATGGAAAGAGTGCGGTGTTGGCTGGATTGGAGTGATTGTGGGTTACGGTATCCATATCTCTGGCGACGCCTTCACCTTCAATCTTCACATTCATAGACCAACTGGTAAAAAAAGCACGCCCTTCGATATTTCCGGACACTATGCCTTTCTTCAATGCTTTTGTTGCGCCGGTGTCGCCAATACTTTTATGAAAGTAAGATTTGTTGGAGAGAGCAACTTCTTTTCCGGCAATAAATACAGTACGGCTACCGTTGCGAATATCTTTGGCAAAAACCGTATTAGGGTATGGGATTGGTACGCCGGTAGCGGGTGGTGTTGGTGGCGTAAAACAAACATCTCCCATTGCATTGCTCTGTCTATCTGATGAGCGTGAGGCAATTTCGTGGCCGTTAGCGTAAACATGATGTGCGCCCATTATTACTCCTTGTTGCTGCCATTGTGTTGCAATACTGCAGCGCCGCGCAATGGTTGAATGGATGAAAAATGTAACAGTATATTGTTTTTTGTAAGGCGGTTATTGCGTAGCAAATTCCATAAATATGAAATAATGGTTGGGCCAATTGCGCATCCAAGGTGGCCAGTGTATGCAGCAATGCTAGTATGTATAAAAGAATCAGGCAAAGAGTTTCGTAGCACTCGTGCCCATGCATAAGCTGCTTCTTCAAAAAAATAGCGCTCTCCGTTTAAATCACTCAAACGAAAATCAATTTGATCAGCGGTTATTTTTGCTTGTGACAACGCCTGCTTTATGGCTGTTGCTAGCCCAACCCCATAGCAGGGATATTCACTTAATAAATGTGCTTTTTCTTCACCAACCCCGAGACCTTTTATCTCAAGTTTATAGGAATATTTTTCCGAGCGAGTGATTAGGCAGGCAGCAGCTTCTCCTGGAATAAACCCACTCGCGCTGGAAAATGTGTTCAATCGTTCTTGATATAGGCAGGACTCTATATCTTGTGTGTTGAGCCAGGAATCAATACTGATCACAAGAATATAACCACTGTCTGACGTTAATTTTTTCATTTGCAGTCGCTAGAGCATGAATAAGGCTGGCTTCGCCTTGCATAAATGCTTGCACCAGTCGGAGATGAAAATTTTCTGCGGAAAATAAGTTTGATTGAGTTAGTAGACCTTCAATAATGTCGTAAATAGGTTTTGGACGGGTGTCATCGCCTAAAATAAAAAGTGAAATGTCTGAGGTTAATGGGAGAGACAAATTTGCATTTATCGCACATTCTTCAATGGCTAGTGCACACATTTGAATAAAGCGTTCGGCACCTCCTTGGCGAAAGGCAGGTGATCGTGCCTTCTCCCAAAAAGCTATAGGGCTTCCGGTAATCTGTTCGCCGAATGAGTCAACAAAATCAGTCGATGTAAAGTAATCAAGCCCAGCTCTAATAGCCGCTGTGCTGCGCGCGCCATCAAATCCCAAGCTGGTTACCATACCTGTGGATACAATTTTCAAAGGGGCTAAATGCATATTGTTGATCCGGCGTTATTAGATTGGCTTTGGCGCAGTGGAGCCACAGCATCCACTTTGATTGCGTTGATTGGCTTTCCATAGATACAAGCCATGACCAATTAACACTGTGTTGATTTCCTGGAGCGATCTTTTAATTGGAAAGCGCGTGCGCCAACAAATATACAGTTGTTCTTTCTCGCAATTTATTTGTAGAGTATCCACTACCGGCTCCAGTTGATGGGTTTCGTTATTACGAGTTACTACGTGTATCGGTAGCGTTAGTTGCGGCAGAGGAAACTGAATGGTAGGTCGTGTTGGGTGCAGGTTCCACAATGAAAGCAGTTCACCGCCCTTGGGGTAATCTATTTGTTGGTCAGCGGGTGCAGACTGATAGTAAAGTTCATCCAAATCGTATGGCGATAAGGGAAAGGTTTTTTCTTTCCAATGTTCATCATAGGTGCCAGCGTAAGCAAGCCTTGGTTGCCAGCTTCTGCCTATTGGTCCAAAGGACATTGGATGGTAATCGCCTGTGTTATTATCAACAAAACGGTTGTGTTCATTTAAATTGGGTAAACGTGAACCGATGAGTTTTTAAGCGAATTTTTCTTTTGCAAAACTACATCCGATGGGGTTGCGTGAATAGCAAATTGAATTAGCAGTATCCTCATCTGACCATTGTCCACCGAATGCCAATCCATAATTAATCGGCATGATCGTAAAGGGTTCCGGTTTGGATGGGGTAAGTCCAAGTAACCCTTTTTTCCATACGCGATTGCCCGTCACCAGAATTTTTTTCTCGCATGCTCCTAGTTGGAAGCCAACGATCAGTTCTGTTTTTGGTTTACTATTCTCTGTGTGGGCATTTGCATGAATGAGAATGTCACAGCGCGGTTTATGCGGTGCTAAATCTGATTCAAATATGGGGGCTGACAACCCAGGTTCTGCGGCAAATACATCGCTTAATAAAATTTCATCTTGCTGTTCACTTGGGCGAGCGCGTTCATTGTTTTGCTCGGGAAAGGCATAGCTTGCCTTTACCACAAACGATGCAAAACGCTGTCCACAGCTGCCTATAGTTAGATAAAGTTTCGCAGGATATTTTGTGTTGTTTATTAATTCCATGGCTGAGCCTTAGTTAATCCTGACAGACCCTGCTTTTATGCGATGTAACTCGCTAGCCTGATTGATAATGCGTGTACCACGAATTTCTACTTTTCCATCGGGGTTTAATGTTAAAGAGGAATCACCACAAGTAATTCTTAATCCGTCAGGGTAGTGTATTTCTGTTTCCTGTGGCGTACTGGTTGTGATTGCAGGTGTCTTCATCGTTGTGACGGGTTTTTGCAGCAAGCCGATAACCACCGCTGTTAAGTTTAATGCATCGCTCAACATGAATGCACATTGTTTGTTTGTGTCGTCGATACTTAACGGGCAGGCTGCAATAGCCGTGAATGCCTCACCATCAAGAGAACGGATTTGTATCCCTCCTTTGCTAATCTGTATCAGAGTTCCAATTAATATGCCGGCGTTGTGCAAAGCCTTTCTGGCAATTGGAGTGTTGAGTAAGTCGGAAAATGGTGAAAGTGTTTCAGCTGAGTCATCTAACTCAGCTTCTGAAGTGCGGTGCCGGACTTTGTCCATTATGGGTTCTCCTGAACTTTTTTTGCTTTCATCGTTATCTCGCCTTTAGCTTCGTACACTTGCTCGTCGCTGCTCATCACATTGATGTTTGAGCCTTTTAGTGTAATCGTCCCATCACTGCGCATTTCTAAACTCGCTTTACCCACTTTTAAAATAATACTTTCACCATCCATGCTGATATTGGCGTTGCCGCCGACCGTCAGGCTGTAATCATCGCCTACGGTGATGGATTCGCTTTTGCCAACGGTGGAACTTTTATTAATTCCCACTTGTTCGCTTTTGCTTAACCCCACCACCGTATTCATCGCAGCGCCTACGTTCAAACTGTAAGCTGCACCTACGTTGTCCATGCGCGCCAGTACAACATTTTGCAGGCTGGTCTTATTGATAGTTTCTTTTTTGTGGCCGCCGATATCGCACGTTTGGTTTTTACCGATACTGATAGTTTCGTTTTTGCCCACATCTTCGGTGCGGTTGTCGCCGATGCTGATGGTCTCGTTGTGATCGACGGTTTCTTTGCGATCGCGTTTGATATGCACGGTTTCATCGCGGTCGATGGTTTTGCTGCGGTCGTTGCCGACCCAGTGGGTTTCATCGTGTTCGACTTCGATATCCTGATTGCGCTGCGCGTGAATCCAGATTTGTTCTGCGCCGATTTTGTCTTCAAAGCGAAAAGCGTTGGCATCATCTGCGGTGCCATTGGGTGTTGAGCGGGTTAGAAAACCGGATTGGGTAGCGTTGACCGGCAGACCCCATGGGTGCGGCTGCAAATTGTTGTAAACGCGGTTGGTGATCAACGGGCGATCCGGGTCGCCGTTTAAATAATCCACCAGCACCTCCTGGCAGGTACGCAGTGGTGGCACTTGCAAGGTGATCAGGTTGGCTGCTGGAGTGGGGATGTACGACTATCTCACATGAGATAAAAAATCGTTGTCAAAGACGATGTTTGTTACGCAGCCCAGTTTTGCTTTAACAAATATTGGCGGATATCGCGTAATGTATTTGTTGCTTCATCGGCGATGGGAATTGATTGAATGAAATCGATAACGTCTGATTTAGGGTAATTATTTTGCTCGGCAGGTATGCCATAGCGAATTAATTTAGAGCCTTGATATATCCATACTAGTGGCAGTGTTTCAGGATAAAAATCGCCGAGTAGTTCTTCATGTTCTTCAAGGTTGTACCACAGCCACAGGATATTTTTTTCTGAGGTGGCGAGTTGAATAAATTGCGGCTTGAAATCTGTGCAGAGTTGGCACCACTCAGCGCCTAAACCAATAACCAAAGCGGTATTAGGTTGGTTGAGTAATTTTGCGATTTCAGCGGCATTTTCCCATGGGTCTAACATATTTTCGTGCATTGTTTACTCCGTTAAACATGAGTTGATAATTGTCTGTAATGATGTTGCGCGATCTGCTTTATTCGTTGCGGTGCATTGGCGATTAACCCCTCACAAAACCTTTTTGTAGATTCACTGTCATTCAGTTGTTGACCTTGCAGTACTTTTGTAGAAGTAGGGTATTGATTACCGTGCGTAACCCACCATGCGGTAATGGCTTCTGTGTAAGGGAAGGGCATGCCTTGGTATTCTGGTGGTAACTGTTCGGCTGTAATGAGTTGTTCCGCATCCACCGGTTTAATTAGTCCGGCATCTTCTGCATCGCAACCTGTTAATAATTCAAACTGGGCAAGCGCTGCTGGCGCCAATTCAAGTGTGTTCATCATTTCAATGAGCTGGGAGCATAAGGCTACATTACCATACCAGCCTATCGCTTCAATTTGTAACAGTGAAGGTAGCTGTGTAAGTGTGTGTAAAAATTCCGGCGCGCCTTGCGGTGTATGAAATGCCCAGTTGAATATCCAGCGTTTTAGTTGGCGCTGTGCAGCGCGTTGTTTGCTGCCTTTCAATGTGGTTAATTCTGGTAATTTTTGGGTTATTGCAAACCATAATGAGCTAATGGCTGTTTGTATTAATGCTTTTTCTTTTGTTTGGTTCAATAAACCAATAGCAGCTTCTGTCGTTACGCTGATGACGGGATCAGTTAATAATTTTTGCAGTAATGCAGTAGCGGAAGGTTCTTGAATGTGTAGCGCTAAAGTACGACAGGCTGCCGCGCGTAGCTGGTGGTTGGTATCTTGCGCGGCAATGGTTGATATGGCGATGGGTGTGGTTCCCAAACAGGCGCTTGCTCGCAAGGCGACTGTTTTTAACAATGGCGAATCGGCCGTTTCTAACCAATGATCTAGCCAGCGTGTTGGTGATGGCGTGCGTTGGTGATACCAGGCGAGAGCGGAGATAAATCCGCGTGTGCAGTTAGCCGCATTTGTTTCCACCGTTGGCCATAGCAGGCGGAATCTTTCCTGCGAGTCTTGGTGCATGGCAAGTAAGCAGCAAACAAATGTTTCACCGGCACCTTTCCAGCGATTCAAATTGCTCAATGCTTCTTGCCAGCCAATATCATTGGCTTCAATGAGTCCATCCACATGAGCGGTCAGTAAACTTTCAATATGTGCTAATCGTTCTGCATCGATAACAAAAGAACTTTTGGATTTGTCCCATTGATTCCAATAAAACGCCGCGTCACCTGCGTGGCGTTTTATGATTTCGGGGAGGGGTTTTCGTAATATAGATAACGCTGGCATTTATTTTCCTTTACTCCGTTGCCTTGGTTTCAAGCTCGCTGAGCATGAGTAAGTTATCCATGGTTGAACGGTTGTAAAGCAGCGCCCAGTTTCCGTCTTCACAATACGCCGCACCACCTAAGCCAGCGAGTAGCATTACTCCGTCATTGGCATATAAGTGGCCAGAGCAGGCATGAATTTCATCAGGGAGGTTAGCTGCTTTGATTTTTCCATTGTGAATTGTCCAAACGCCATAGTCGTTGGTGCAATAGACTCGATCTTTATGCCACACCATGTCACGGAAATTGCCGGAAATGCCGCCGTTGTGTATTTTTTCCCAGTTATCGCCGCGCCCTTTAAAGGTCATGCCGCCGTAGCAGGAAACATATACAAAGCCATCACCACCACAACACAATGAAAAAATCTTGTCATTAGTAGGGAAGGGGATTGGTTCCCAGTTTTCGCCATCAAAGTGCCACACATCGCCTTTGCCTCCGCCAGCGTAAATGTCAGTTTCGCTAAAGCCGTCCACGTCCTCGAAGCCGGATTCAAGGATGGCATCGGTAGTGGTTTCACGTTCAAGCTGAGGTAGCTTATCAATTAGTGATTGCCATTTATTTTCACCAAGCCATTTGCCAAGTGTGCGGTTGCCGCCAACGGCATAAAGGTGGCCATTAATTGTTTTCATGCGATCGACACCGCCGCGACTAAACCCGCCATCAATTGTTCTGGTGGGCGTGTCGCTGATATGTGCAGGTCCACTACCGGTAATAAAGGTGCGGCCATCGCGAGCTATCGAACTCATTTCAACAGTCAGTGAGTGATTTTTTGGAAGGTTGCTAGCGCCTATTCGGATGGTATCCCAGCCGATTAAGGCGTTGCCAAACCAGCGTCTACCACTTGTGTCATTGCTACTACCATTTCTCAAAAAAGTAATGATTCTTTTGGGGCGGTAATCAAGGTCAAGACCTTCCTCTTCGTATTCATCTAACTCTTCATCGGACAATATTTGGCTTCCAATAAACACAAACATATCTTTGCTACGAACGGCACAATCAATGAGAGAATAGCCGTGAATAATTTCTTGGTATTGAGGTAGGTCGATATTCATATTAAATACCTTAGTCTTGGGCGTCGGGGAGGTTTGGTTGTGTTATTGGTTTGAACTTTCTGTCGCCCGCTGAAGGCAGCAATTCTTCTTTTTCTTCAGTTTCACTTTTTAAATCTTCCTCATTACTGCCGCCACATTGTTTGTAGTGATCATTTAACTGGGCTTTTAGGCAGTCTGGATCGCATTGAGTAGCGGCAGCATCACGCACTGCATCTACACCTTGATTGCTGGCTTCGTTGTAAGAGATCACGTTGGGATTCTTTTTTTGCGCTAGTCTGCTTTCTCTGTATCGATGCACGGATTTTTTTAAATTTGCATGCGCATCTCCATGGCTGCCCCAGCCTTCGCTATTACTTGTACCTTCAAGGCACATGGTCGGTGCATCTTCATAGCTATAACCCGGGCAATTGGTTTTGGTAAACATGGCGTTGGGTAGTATGTGGTGCCCGGTTTGGCCGGGGCAGCAACCTTGACCATGTTGTGCCTGGCTTTTGTTTTTACGCTTTTTGAGAGGCTTGCCTGTTTTTTTACTCAGGCGATCAGGGTCATCCTCACCATTAGATGTAGTGTTTTTATAGGGAACCAATAAGCATTTTCGAGCGCGAGTGCAAGGGTTTAACTGGGCTGCATACTTCATTGCATTGGTATAGCCTTTCATCGGCTCGTCTTTCAGTTCTTTGGCAAGTGCCTCTAGTTTCTCATCCACATTTTTAATATTGTCTAGCGCACCTAAAAACGATTTTCCTTTATCGCCCATAAAGCCAGCTAGTTCGCTTATGCAATTGGCGGCATCGGCAATTGTCCAGAGAGTCATTAATATGGGAATGATAACGGACTCAACTCCCACTACACCCACTACAACCTTTGCGCTGGTTTTTGCGGCGAATTTGGTTCCTATATCTGCCGCTACATTGCCTATGCCCATATCAACAGCAACGTCAGACATTTCGCCAAAGAGTTCTTTCATGCTACCGAATTGATTTTTGTAACTGCTGAGCGTATCGCCCAGATCTTTCATGGATTTATCCAGCTGTTGTGGCATTTCATCCATAAATTTTTTAAGGTCGGCGGGTGTTTTATCTGTTGCTTTCATGGGAGTAACCCACAAGCCGGTGCAGTGATCGTCAATCCAAGCATTACTATTGAACGGCCGATTTTCTCTAAGGCCTGATACTTTATCGCGGCTATAGCCCGCAAGCTCTTTACCTTTGTCATCCAGTGATTTCATGGATTTACTGACGGCGCTAGTTAGCCCGCTTTTTTTATGCGGCTTCCCTGAAGCAGCGTCGTTTTTTTTTGTTTTTTCATCTGGCTCTGGCTGGCAATTGCGAACAATGGCATTAAAGTCTGCTTTACAGGCTTCTGTTTTGCTCATTACCGATAAGTACTGATTACTGAGTGTGTTGGATGTGCCTGCCATGGTATCTATCCGTGATTATGTGTTGTGGCATGAAAGTTACAACAAACGTTTAAACCTTCCACTTTTACGTCTTGTGACCAATCGGCAAAATAGGTTTTGCCTTTAATGACTGAGGTGCTCATGCCTTTTTTAAATGCTTGGGTTGCGGGTTCATTGCCTGTGCTTTTGTCTAAGTAGGATTTATCTTTGAGTGCTATCGCGGAGTTGCCGATAAACACACTGGTTGAGCCTTTCTTTAAATTGTTGGCGAAGTTAGTGTTTGGGTAGGGCAAGAGTATGGGGCCAGCAGCGGGTGCTGGTGGACTCCAGCAAGGGTCGGGAAATACGGTACCTGCTACTCCTTGCTGCCCGACTGCTTTGCAACAAATTTCGTGATCATTTGCATACACATAGGTTCTCATAAAGCATGTTCTCCTTGTGGTTGTGTACTTCCCGATGTAAGCGCAATAGCCGTGCGCAATCCATCATCATTCGCGAGATGCACTAATGCATTGTGTGGGTAATGTAGTGCCCTGCTTGCCCAAGCCAGCATGAGCGGACCCATGGCCGCTCCTATTTCGCCTGTAGAGTCTGCAAAGGTTAGCGTGTCTAATTTTTGTAAACCTCGCAGCCCAACCCGTGTGAAGGCATGTGCTGCTTCACGAGTAAAAAAACTCTCGCCATTTTGATCGGTAAATCGTTTGGTGTAACTCTCAATGGTGTTCGTGTTTGTTGAGTCCAATGCTTTATTGAGTGCTGCGCTCAATCCGGTTGCCTTGCTGGGTATTTTTCCGCTTGAGCTTCCTGCTTCCTCTGCAACACCTAAGCCGGTTATCGCTAGCTGGTCAATGCTCGTTCTATGATGGCTAACCAGAATGGCACTTGCTGCTTCGCCGGGAATAAAGCCATCACTGTTATCACTGGATTTTAATCGATTGTGTTGCAGGAAGTGGCTGATAGTGTGGCTATCCAAAAACGTATCAGCACCGGCAATTAAAACCTGATCTATTGATTGGGAATTTAGCAGCTCTTCAGCTTGCAGCAATGCCAATCCTAATCCTGCGCGCCCAGCAGGGATGATGCGCGACATAGGATGAAATTTGCATTCGAGTCGTTCTTGAACCAAAGCGAATATTTTTTTGTACCGGCTATCATCCGTATGTGGCCTGCTTCGCTCTGCTGCTAATAGCAGCAAAGGGGTCTTGTTCCAATCAAGTGGTAATTTATTTCGCATGTTTGCCTGACTTTGGCATTCATCAATGGCTATTGCACAAAAATTGGCAAGCCTTGAATTTCCCCTTGTGCTTTCATCCGGTAATTGGGCAACACGTAAGGGCTCACGGCGGTTGTCGAAAAAATTACCGGATTTGAAGTTGTCAAGGTTTGCTCGTAGTGCACAATCGGTAGCCGCTACGCTCATACCTACAGCACAGCATATGCCAGCGCCGTGTAAATAGAGTGGTGAGAAGTGTTGTGTTTGTATGATTGTCATGAAACAACTTCCTGAGATTTATTTTTTCCGCAGGTAACGCAGTCACTTGTTCCCAAGCTACGCTGCCTCCACCACTCAGGACTTATTTTACCCACTGCAACACAGGAAAATTCACGGATGTTTTTTTGAATCGGCAGCCGTGTTCTCCACACCACAGAAAGCTGTTTTTTCTCTGTTTCAAAAAATAGTGTGTCAGCGGTAGCATTTAATAACTCACTGGAATAGTTTTTTCGCAGCACTCGCACCGGCATGACGCCGATAGCGGGGAGTTGGAATTCAACTCGTGATCTGTTTTCCATTAAGTTGATTAGCACAACTTGTTCGCCGCCTGTTGGGTAGGGCATTTGTTGATCTTCCGGCGCGACTTGATGAAAACGTGAATCAAAATCTTCCGGTAAGAACGGAAATATAGTTTTCTGCCAATGTTCATCCATAGTGCCTGCAAATTGTGCACGTTGTTGCCAGTGGCTTCCAATTGCACCGAGTGCGGCGGGGCGGTGATTTCCCAGTGCGCTTTTAATTACATCTTCTGGGTATTCCAAACTTGCTGCACGTTGGTTGGTTAATTGTTTGCGCGTGCGTGTGGTTGCCCAACCAGTACCAATGGGATTAATGAGATAGGTATCAACCGCTGAGTTTTCATCACCTGGTTTGTGAAAAAGGCATCCGCCAAATGCGTTGTCGTAATGCAATGGCATTTTGGTAAAAGGCTCTGCATCGGATAAAAACAACATCCCTAAACGTGGCTTCCAATAACGAATACCATGAATACGAATTGCTTTTTTAATAGAGCCTAATTGGAAGCCAGCCATTAATTCTTTTACCGGCGTGGCACTGTGCGCGCAGGCATCAAAAATAATGTCACAGGCGGGTTTGTGCAAAGCAAAATCATTACCGTAAACCATGGCCGATAAACCGGACTCGCCGGTATATTTATCGCTGTAACAAAAATTTGTTGCTTCAATTGGTTTGGGGCGTTGGCCTTCTGCGGGAATTCGCCAGCTCGCTTTCGTTACGATGACTAAATGTTCTTGCCCTGTCACATCAAATGCAGTCGATACTGCGGCTTTAAGCCATTTATTGTTAACAATTAATTCCATATCACACTCAGTTTATTTGTACTGATCCGCCACGAATGCGTTGGGTGGCATCCGCATGACTGGTGATATAACCGCCGCGCAATTGAATATGGCCATCGGCTGTTAGCAATACAACGGCCTCGCCGCAGCGCAGTTCCAGCTCTTGCTCTGCTTCGATAACAATGCGTTTTCCCTGTTGGGTTACTTCAAGTGTTTGCGGTTTTTCTGTTTCATCTAATGGTTGCGCCACTATTGTTGGTTTATGTAGCAGGCCGAGAATAATAGGGCGGTAGGGGTTTCCGGCTTGAAAACCGAGTGCAACGTCTTGTGTTAACTGCGATTGATTTAACTCAATCAATGTGTGAGCTGCAATTTTTTTTAATCCAAATTCGTCAATATTGACAAGTGCATCACCATTGTCAACCAGTCCGCTCAATGTTCCGATGACAATACCATCGACTTTTTCCGGTACATGCGTTGTTTGATGTGCACGCGGACGTTGAATTAAGTGATTTAATTCAGAGGGCGTTTGCATGTTGTCTTGTGTTGCTTGTGCTCGTTGATCAAGATTAATTTTCAAGAATTTTTTCTCCCTTCAGTGTTAAATTTCCGTCTGCCTTGACAGTTTGTTCGCCTTTTGCATGAATCGTAATTTCCTGCCCATTGATCATAATCGTCCCATCACTGCGCATTTCTAAACTCGCTTCACCCACTTTTAAAATAATACTTTCACCATCCATGCTGATATTGGCGTTGCCGCCGACCGTCAGGCTGTAATCATCGCCTACGGTGATGGATTCGCTTTTGCCAACGGTGGAACTTTTATTAATTCCCACTTGTTCGCTTTTGCTTAACCCCACCACCGTATTCATCGCAGCGCCTACGTTCAAACTGTAAGCTGCACCTACGTTGTCCATGCGCGCCAGTACAACATTTTGCAGGCTGGTCTTATTGATAGTTTCTTTTTTGTGGCCGCCGATATCGCACGTTTGGTTTTTACCGATACTGATAGTTTCGTTTTTGCCCACATCTTCGGTGCGGTTGTCGCCGATGCTGATGGTCTCGTTGTGATCGACGGTTTCTTTGCGATCGCGTTTGATATGCACGGTTTCATCGCGGTCGATGGTTTTGCTGCGGTCGTTGCCGACCCAGTGGGTTTCATCGTGTTCGACTTCGATATCCTGATTGCGCTGCGCGTGAATCCAGATTTGTTCTGCGCCGATTTTGTCTTCAAAGCGAAAAGCGTTGGCATCATCTGCGGTGCCATTGGGTGTTGAGCGGGTTAGAAAACCGGATTGGGTAGCGTTGGCCGGCAGACCCCATGGGTGCGGCTGCAAATTGTTGTAAACGCGATTGGTGATCAATGGGCGATCTGGGTCGCCATTTAAATAATCCACCAGCACTTCCTGGCCGATACGCGGTACATGCACACCGCCAAAACC
>NZ_JBRFPI010000017.1:0-23456 GCF_053579595.1 Cellvibrio sp. | reverse complement strand
CGCTCACTGGTTATTGAAGGCCACACCGACAGCGTCGGCAGTGAAAGTTATAACCAAGTGCTTTCGCAAAATCGCGCTGATTCAGTTAAAGCTTTTTTGCTTAATCAGGGCGTTGCGTCGAATCGTATAACCGCTTTTGGCAAAGGCGAAAGTTCGCCGGTCGCCAGTAACGATTCTTCTTCCGGTAGACAAATGAATCGCCGCGTTGAAGTCATTATTGCCACTCCTGGCCAAACAAGTGCCGGTCAATAAATGTGGCATAAGTCTTTGAAAAACGTGTTTTACATTTTATTCATTCAAAGGAATCTAACTATGAAAACCTATAGTCATTATTTTACCGCTGTTCTCCTGTCCTTTTTTGTTTTGCTGGCTGGCTGTTCTTCAACATCAACAGAAAAAAGTACCGGTGAATATATCGACGATGCCGTGATTACTACCAAAGTGAAAGCAGCATTCGTTGAAGACGATGATTTGAAAGCAACTGAAATCCAGGTCGAAACCTTCAAAGGCGTAGTGCAGCTTAGCGGCTTTGTCGCCAATGCATCGCACGTTAGCAAAGCCAGCAGGGTAGCCCGAGAAGTAAAAGGTGTTCAATCAGTTAAGAATGATATCCGGGTGAAGTGATGGCGCTCGTTAAAACATCGAACAAAAGGGCTGCAATTGCAGCCCTTTTAATTCTCTCAATTATTTTTAACTATTCCAAAAAAAAAGCGGATCTAACAAGATCCGCAAAGTCCGGGGAGAAAACAGAGGAAAACCGATAAGGCAATTTAATTACAATTTGGTAAATCTGATCCAGTTAAGATTCCAACCGCCCTGGGGCGCAAAAATTCCTACACTGTAAGTACCCGCACTAATCGACACGTTGTGCGAGACCGTAGTCCAGGTTTGCCAACCGCCAGTTGCAGGAATATTCACTTGCCCCAATTGAATCGCACCGGCATTTAAATCGAGTGATACACGTGAACCGCTTACACTCGCTACACGATATTCCACTTTATAAGTGCCACTGGTGGGGAAATTAATATTCGCGTGCGCCATCCAATCATTTGCATCGATCCAACCGACGTTTTGGCCACCACCCGTGTCAGTTGTAGTTTCAAGTTGCACACCGCTCATCGCGGTATAGGCTTCCGCTTGAAGCAAACGGGTGAACGCAGCAGTTGATGAACTTGAAGATGATGTTGCGCCACATGCCGATGCCGCAATTGGTTCCCAGAAATAGGTGCTCACATTGGGGATGTAACCCGGGTTAGCGTATTCAGCGATGTAATAACCGCCTTGATAAGTCACTTTATCGCCCACTGCATAATTTTGGCCGCTAACCCACACCGGGCAACTGGTTGAAGTTGATGAACTTGAGCCGCCACCATTACCAATTTGGCTGTGGATTGCAGCGAGCAAACTATTTGCACCGGCAATATCTTGTGACAACTCCCAAATCATCACACCCGAACCTTCTTGCAGCGCGAGTTGGGTTTTACTGCGAATGGTGGGAATACCGTTGTAGGTAATGTAGCTGCAGCCAGCGCAGCGAGTACCGATCACATCCGCCTGCGCAGCACCCGCACCAAATTGACTGACGATGGAATTAAAATCGTACGCAGCCGCGTAACCATTAAATCCGTAACCGTAGAAAGGAACACCTAACACCATTTTTTGTTTGGTTAGGCCACGCGCTTTCCAGATATTAATATCCGACACCGCCATCGAATAAGGTGAGTGTTCAACACCCGCTGGGCCCCAACCTGGGCCAATCGCGTCGTAGGACATGATATTTACAAAATCAAAATACGGCAGCGATGAGGTGGGCACCATACCGCCAACATAAGAGGCAGTCGCCGAGGTTAATAATTTTCCGGCTGGCAAACCATTGCGCAAGGCTTGAATGAACGGTGTGTAGTTTCCGGCGTTATCGATATTAGTGAGCACTACGCCTTCGATATCAATATCCAACCCATCGAGATTAAACGTACTCACAAATTGCAACAGATTATTGACGATGGTTGCACGATTGGCTGGTTGTAATAGTGTTTGCCAATTGCCCGAGCAAGGCGGCAAAACACCACCCGCTACCGACACCAATACTTTCACACCTGCCTGGTGAGCTTTGTTGACGACATAATTAATATCACTCGCACTCGCCCCTTCCATACACACCGGATTGCCACCGCTAGTGACTGCACCGCTGGCATTGGGGTTTAAGAATGACAAATTGAGATGCGTAAGCTTGCTCAGATCAGTGCGATCAATCACCGCTGGCATATTTTTGTACGACGGAATGTATCCGACAACTTTCGTTTGCGCTTGGGCATTAGTGGAAAAACTTGCCAGAGCGATCAGCCCCAAGCTTGCACAAAGCCATTGCCGAACTGCCGTTGGGATAACCCCCGATCTATGATTGGTTTGATGACGTGCGCGCATTTGCGATTAACCTCTTTACGTTATTAGTGGTGAGCGACCGATTAAAACCTCTGCGAAATAAAATCATCACCGCAGCAAACTAGCACCCGCCAAAAACACCCGCAACACACTCATAACAACAGACCTAAACTCACACCCAAAAGCCATAAAGTCACACTTTGCACACTAAAGTGGGATTTATTGTGAAGATTAATGAAACGAACGAGTAAACAGCGGGTTCTGTTAAGCAAACGAACCACTTTGGACAATAAAAGAGTGGGATGAAATAACGCGACATGGATCACTATTTAAATGACAAGTAATTTCCGCTGGATTCGCCGGCAAAAAAAAGCCAGAACTGGGTTCTGGCAAGTCACGGGAAACACATCTTCAACAAAAAATAAATTTAAGCACCTTGCTAACGAATAAAAAGAAGAAATAGAAACATCAGCAGCAAAACCGCGTTAACAACATGAAAAGTTGTAAAAAAGCTACCTTTTTGAATCGTTAGATCAATCATAGAAGTTGAATAGGAGTTAAAGCCTGCAAAACCTTGATTATCAAGTTAACACTGACCAAAGGTGCCGGCAATAACGTTTTTAGGAGGAGACGAAAGTCGAACTTTTTATAAAAATATCGAACTTCCAAGTCAAAGAGATGCTAACGCTGCATTCGGGAATGCAAATAACTGCGGATAAACTGATATAGCTCCGGTGTCATTTCACCTAATACACCATGCATTTCTTTTGGTATATGCTGCAATGGATGACCATTTTTACGAAACACATAGTGATCAAAAAAATGAGCCCAAGCATTTCGCTCTTTTGGGGGTAGATAACTGATCGTCAATATTCCATGAATGAGCGCAGCATATGGATTTTCTGCTCCTGGGGCAGAGTTGTTCCACCAGTAATTTACCAAAAAATTAAATTTATCCAATGCCTGAACCCCATGCCACCACAATGAAGGGATAAATATGGCATCCCCCGGTTCCAATTCTGCAACCATAGCATGCTCAAGAGCTTCTTTATAACGCGGATATTTTTCTAAATCAGGGTCAATCAAAGACACTAAACTCATTGGTTGCCCTGCAGGAGTAACATCGATTGGCCCAACATAAAGATTTTCTATTTGATCAGGCGGAAACAAAGTAAAACGTCGGCGCCCGGCTACGACTATCGCGATGTTGTCAGACAGATCAAAATGAGGCTGAACAATAGTTTGGTTACCAATCCATAAACGAGGCGCAATACTGGTTTCGATATAACTACAAATATTCTCTTGCATCATTCCAGGGAGGCACGACTCAGCCAAAGTAGACCCCATGTAAAAAGTTGGAGGAGACGCATCCTGCATATGATTAATAATCCTGGCTATGCAGTGATCAAAGGGAAGTTGGGCACGATGAAAATTGAAACTATGGAGATTTGACTGGTAGTTAAAATGCCCCTCAACTTCAGGAGGAGAAACAAATACGTCTACACGTTTTGCTTGATTAAATCGCATTAGATAGCGCACCAACTCCTGCAAAGATACAGAAGATGACCTAACCAGCGGCCAGCTAGAAAAACCACCGCGAATCACGACAGGCTCATATGCCGGCAAAATTTCTTGTTTAAATTCCGCCTGAGTCAGACCATATCTTTCAGGTATTTTTGCTATTTTTTGCATCATTTTTTTGCCTGAATACCCATCAATGAATAAAGATAACGACGGATATCATCATGATTTTTTGATGTCATAGTTCCTAACACGCCTCGAGCCTCCAACGGAATATGTGCAACAGGATCTCCATTTCCCCTAAAAACATAATGATTAAAAAAATGTCTCCACGCCATACGTTCCTTTTCAGGTAAAGCACTGAGCGTTAAAACAGAATGAAGAAGCGCATCTTGTGGTGAATTAACACCCACTCCTGAGTTACTCCAATAATTAATTAATAAATTAAACTTATCCAATGCTTCAACGTTGTGCCACCACAAAGACGGGATATATATCGCATCACCCGGCTCAAGCTCTGCAACCATTGCCGAGCTCATAGCCTCATGGAATTTGGGATACTTTTCATAATCGGGGTTGTTTACAGAGACCAAGCTAATAGATTGTCCAGCGGGAGTTGAATCAATTGGGCCAACATAAAGATTGGAAAGTTGCTCTGGGGGGAAAAGTGTAAAGCGCCGATGCCCCGCCACTACACAAGCAATATTGTCGGGATAATCAAAATGAGGCTGAATAATAGTTGCATTACCCATCCACAATCTAGGTAACAACTTCGCATCAACAAGATGGCAACAATTTTCCTGCATCAACCCGGGTGCACAATCATGAATGCTTGCAGACCCCATGTATACTGAGGGAGGATCCTCGTTATCCATAATAGACAGCAATCTATCCAAACAAGCCTCGAAAGGCTCATGGAGGCGTGAAAAGTTAAGCTGGCGAGAACCGTTCTGATAAGAAAAATTACCCTCAATAGCCGGTTCCCCCAGAAACACCTCCACCGGTGCCGATGAATTAAACTGCCTCAGATAATCAGCCAAATCTGCAATAGATCGATTCCCATGAATAACAATCGGCCAGTGCCTAAATATGCCCTTTAATACTGCAGGCTGATAAAGCGGGATAATTTCATTATGGAATTTTGCAGTATCGACCTGATGCCACTCAGGGATCTTTTTTACTGTCTTTGACATTAATAATCCCCACCATATTCAATATTCACATTATCATTTTATCAAAATATTATTTTTTTGAGACGAACAAAAATGCTTAACAAAATCCCAATGATCAGGCATTGCTGAAACAGAATTCGCGATAGCTACTTTTAGGTCATTAACCATACGCTGAAGATCAGCATCATCTAACGCATCAACCAGGGGATTATAATCAGATGCGTTCATTCCCTGCCCTTGCATCACCGCAATCCAGCTTTCCTCCGTAAAAAGCTCATTGTTGTCCCTGAAAATTCGCCCATTATTTTCAAATAAAGCCATTTTATTTCTTAAACTTTCGTTGACCGGCATATTTTTGCAGTGCCGCCAAAATTCCGAGTCATCGCGCTGCGTTGCCTTATAGTGCAGCAACACAAAATCTCTGATTAACAATAAATCATCTTGAAGTTTTTCATTGTATTTATCAATATCAACTTGATTAAACCCTGAAGTTGGAAAACATTCAAATAAAGTGGCTATACTCTTTTGTATCAAATGAATACTGGTTGATTCTAAGGGCTCAATAAAACCGCTGGACAACCCTATAGCAACACAATTTTTGTTCCAGAACTTACGCCGCATGCCGGTTTTAAACCGAATTATTTTTGGTTCCGTAATAGGCTCACCATCAATATTTTCAAGAAGCGTTTTTTTTGCAACATCATCATCCATAAATCGACTGGCATATACATGACCATTTCCCGTCCGTTCTTGTAATGGAATACGCCATTGCCATCCCGCCGTATGCGCGGTAGCTCTGGTAAAGGGCGGTGGCGGAGCCATATTTTTGCTTTGTACAGCAATTGCACTGTCACATAAAAGCAGATGGCTCCAATCCTCATAACCTGTTTTTAATGCTTCCTCAATTAATATCCCTCTAAAACCACTACAATCTATGTACAAATCAGCGTCAACGGTCTCGCCATTTTTTAATAATAACGACTCAATAAAACCATCAGACGTACGTAGATTAACACTGATAATTTTATTTTCTATCCGCACAACACCCAAAGCTTCAGCATAGGCACGCAAGTTTCTCGCATACAAGCTCGCATCAAAGTGATATGCGTATTTAATTTGTGAAAGTGGTGAATTAGATGATGCTATTGGATGCATGAATTTATTCTGCAATGCCGCTTGCGCAGTAATTGAGAATTCCCCAACACTAGCTGATTTACCTTGGCGATTTAGCTTTAACCAATAATTATAAAAATGGAGCAAACCTATATTTATGCCATATGCGCCAAACGAATGCATGTAGCGCTCACCAAGCCGCCCCCAATTAACAAATTCGATCCCAACTTTAAATGTCGCTTGCGTCTTTCGCATGAAATCAGCTTCATCTATACCTAATAATTTGTTCAATGCCAAAATACTAGGTATGGTAGCTTCCCCCACACCGACAGTGCCTATTTCCTCGGATTCAATTACTTGAATCTGATAGTTTTTCAATCCAAGTACTTTTGCAAATACCGCAGCCGTCATCCATCCTGCCGTCCCACCACCAACGATTGCAATTTTCCTAAATCGATTTGGGGTTTCGTTACACTGAACCATGACAGCCTCATCAGAAAATTTGCATTAAATGTGTAAGTAGAATATCGAACAAAAAAATAAGATGAATAAATTTATAGCCTATTAATAAAAAATGCGCCGTATAACGGCGCATTTTTTACAGCCAGTAAATCACCGCTTACTAGAAAGAACCCTTCAAACTGATAGCAAAACGTTGGTCAGTAGTAAAGTTAAGCGATTCTTTTTTCAACCCTTCCTGATTAATCTGCGCAAGCGTTTCAGTTTCAGTATCCAGCAAGTTGCTAGCTTCAAAACCTACTTTCCAGTTTTCATTGATCGCATAGAAAACACTTGCGTCAAGATAACCGGCTGCTTTGGCATAGATAGGCGCGAATTCATTGGAGTCACGACGAGTGACGAGATAATCCGAACGCCAGGTGTACGCCAAACGCGCAGATACATCTGCATACTCGAACATACCGATGATGTTGTAGTTTTCATCGGAATAGCCAGGTAACGCCAAATCGGTAAACGCACGGAAGCTGTTGCGTCCATCATTGATCGGATTGCCTTGTGAGTCGAAGCGCACCCCACCCAGACCACTTTCCATATCATTTAGATCGCTTTGATCCAGATAAGTGTAGTTAAGCTGCAAACCGAGTCCACTCCAAATTCCAGGAAGGAAATCATAGAACTGGGAATAAGCAATTTCATAACCAGTAATGCTGCCCTTACCGTCATTTGCCGGGCCAGAGAAGCTAACAGTTTCAGTTGCTCCGGTTTCAATATTGCTTACTGGCGCAAGGAAACTCCGCTCACGGAATAAATTATCAATTGACTTATGGAACATTGCCAATGTTACGGAACCAGCCTTCGCGAAATACCATTCAGTACTCAAATCGAGATTTGTAGCTTCTTCTGGCTCAAGGAACGGGTTGCGGGCAATACCATTAATCTCAACGCCGATCACATCAACAATGGGGTTGTTTGGCCCTGCTGGCTGATCAGGGAATTGACGCACATTAGTCGATGCCATACTCACAATGCGTGAGTTGCGTGTCTGATCCAGAGTTGGCATGTACAGCGCATTGGATGCACCGAAACGCATGATTACGTCATCGGTAATACTCAAAGCAACGTTCAAGCTAGGCAACACGGTATCGTAGTCTGTGCCATCAACAGTTTGCAGCTGGCCAGTTTGCGATGTCAGTGCAGCTAAATTTGGATATTTGGCATTGAACACTGCTGCAGCTTCAGCGCTTACCGGCGCAGGCAACACTAAATAACCCGATGACTCAAGTTGATAACTGACGTAGCGCAAGCCCACATTGGCCTTGACTGGCATTGACAAGTCTTCCCATGCGAAATCTGCGCGAACATAAGCTTCAACACGCTCTTCTGTAGTTGAGGTTACATCGTGCGGCGCGAATACACTCAGCGGTGAACGATTACCCAAATCACCGCTGGCCAAGAAGCATTCCGGGCTATCTTGCGATGCGCTATCTGCAGCATTACCACCGTTGGGTGCATTGTTCCAACCTTCTTCACAACTACGGCGAGCGGTGCCGATAAAATCAATGACATTGCTCATTTTCGCGAAAATAAATTGATCTTGACCCGCTACAACACCACCCTTGTAGAAATCACTGAAATCTACTGTTTCAAACTCTTCTGGAATTGTTAGTGGAGATGCTGAGTTTATGTCGCTGTCCACCCATCCACGATTTATTGCACCCCAGTTAGAGTACTCGGTATCACGTACAATCAACTCTTTTTCTGAGTAGTAAACACCGGAACTAACACTCTTCCAGGCGCCATCCAACTCATATTGAACGTCGAGCGCAAAGCTATCCGCTTCTGCTTCGTTAAATGACTCTTGATCCAAGGCAGTTGCATAGAACATGTCGTGTCTTGGTGAACCCCATACGTCAGTAATACCAGGGTTAGTGAACTTGGGACTCAAGAATTCAATTTTTGGAGTATCGGACGTTAAATCAAGATAAGCGTCCGCCGGTGCAACACCATTGGTAGCATTGGTAATAAAACGTGAGTTGTGTCCATAGTTATGAACAATTTGATCCGATTGGATGTGCTGATAATCCAACTCAATAGTCAATCGATCTGTTGGGGTCAACTTCACGTTGAGGGAGGAATCCTCTACGGTGTTTTCAGTGTAGTTCCAACGGCTTGAAGTAGACAGAGGGAGTTCTGCGTTAGGACGCATAATGCCAGTTTGGAAATATCCATCGTTATCAATTGTGACAGGTCTATCGGCATTCGGGACGAGAATCGCACCAAAGCGGGTTGACTGTGCAAAGCCTTGACCTTGTGTACCTATCACGCGCTCGCGCCATTCCAGAGATGCTTCTGAATTGATGTGTTCGAGTGTAGCCACAACCGTTTCATCGGTATTTTGCCACTGCAAAGATGTAGTAAAACCAGTGCGCTCACGATCATTTTCCGCTGTTCTCAGAGAGAATTGCCCTGGAATGTAATTGATTGTGCCCGCCGCTTGACCTGGTAGAGCCGGACCATCAAGTGGCGATGATGGGTCAATACCAACAAGACCACCCCATTGGTCATAAACACCAATAAAAGCATCGCCACGCGTGTAATAGTTGGCAACACCAACACCATCACCACGCGATTTGAATTCAGAAGCTGAGCCACTGATCAAAAAGCCGAATTCACCCGCACCGGTTTCCCAACGAGTACTAAACAAACCTGAGAAACTAGGAGAAAACTCCTCCCTAAAATCACCATAACTACCTTTAGCGGTAAATGCTGACATAGTGCCATCGTTATCAAACGGCTTACGCGTTACCAGATTAACAGTACCTGCAACACCGCCTGCGATCAAATCTGCAGTTTGGTTTTTAACAACCTCTACAGAGCTCAATAATTCAGGAGAGAAGTCTTCATAGTTCAAACCACCGTAAGGGTTAGCACTGAACGAATCACGACCATTGACCTCACTACGTACGCGATCCAAACCGCGAACCAATACACCAGTACCTTCGTCGGCAAAATGGTTAGGATCTTCCGAAGCAGCAAAACGTTCGATAGTTACGCCTGGAACACGTTGCAATGCTTCAGTAACTGATTTATCCGGCAATGCGCCGATATCGGATGCAGTGATTACATCTTTTACAGTATCCGCATTACGCTTTAATTCTTGTGCGGTATCAAGACTGCTGCGCATACCCGTAACAACAACCTCTTCCAGATTTTCATCAGCAGGTTTGTTGTCTTGCGCAAACGTTGGCACACTCAGCGCAACGATTGATACAGCAAGCAACGATTTTTTGAATCGTTTGCCCGACATTTCTGTCATGTTGTTTTTACTTGTAAACATATCCAACCCCTTAGTTGTTTTCTCTCGTATTAAACCCACGGAAACGTATAGTTGGAGATTGCTATACGCATCTAATTGAACACTCCATTTACTTCTTGACTGCAAAACATACGTTTTTTACATTTTTTGCCAAAGCTAAAAAGCGAAAAAAGCGTTTACTACTTAAAACATAAAACGGAGTAGCGTCCGAATTTAACACCCACATTTTTGTGATTCTATACACAATGAAAAATCGAACTATTAATTACCAAAAGTCGAACTTTTCACTTAAAACCACTTAAAAATGTGGAGGCACTCACAAAAGCTGACACTTGAATAATCCAACAACATTCTCGCAACAACCCAGCCAATGTTCTTAACATCATGCGTTATGGTTCGCATGACTAATTACTATTTGCCGCAGATTTAATATCGCTTTCCGCAGTTAATTTCTGTTTGTACAAATACGCAGATTGTGTAGGCATAGCCTCAGCTGCGCTGCGCATCATTTTTTTCATTTTTTCCAGTTGCTGTTCAATCCACTGTGCATCCATAGAGTGGATCAGCGGGTCATAGCGCTGCGGCCAAAAACCATTGCCCAGCAATAAGGATGTCCATACACCGGAAGAAAATGTTTCACCTTCATAAAAAGCTACAAGACCGCGCTTCTTAAACAAATCCAGTTTATGCAACAACCTGTCGGACAAGGTTGCACGTGCAAGCTGCTGCCAATATGCAGTGTCTTGCGTTGCAGCAAGTTGATAATGTAAGGTATGAAAATCTTCGATGTGATCGTATTCGAGATTGGTGAGGCGGTTATATTCTGTCGCATTAAAATCGGCCGCCACCTGCGCGGGGAACAAACTAATAAAACGCAGTATTGCACTTTGCACCAGATGTAATTTTCCTGCGCCTAAAACATCAAGATTGCCTGCAGACGCGCCAATCGCAACACAGTTTTTGTGCCAAAATTTTTCGCGCCTACCGATACTGAGCGGCTTTGCCAGTGCATCTTCCGCTGCTCCTATCACCGCACGTGCTTGCTCTGCACTGGTGAAGCCGGAGTGATAAAAATACTGCTTTTCAGTGTGCGTTTGGCTGGATAAATTTTGTATCCAGCCCGCAGCTCCCGTAAGCAATTCGCGATGGGATGGAATTAATTGCGCTTGGGATATTGGTTGCACATGATTGATAACATGGGTTACCGGCAATTGGCCACTGAGTGATTGCCATTCCACATGTAAAGCTTTGCCAACAACATTTCCCTGAGTGCCAGTGCAATCAATATAAAAATCGGCGGCGACCAGCCCGTCACTGCCGACCCATTGCGACGCTACTGGAGTATTCGCAAGAGCGCCGTGAATGTGATTGAGCGTAATTGACTCAATATAGCCATCGCTATTGAGCTTCAATGTGCTGGCCTCTGCAATCACATGAGCAACACCAGATTGCATTGCGCGTTCGCGTAAATAGTTGGAGTAAGCAAAAGTATTTAAAGTTAAGCCATAACTGAGCGTGGAAAAAAGTGATGTTTCTTGTGCAGAGGGATGGCAAAAACGCCCGGCTTTTGCGGCCACAGCTGCCAATGAATAATCATCATAATTAACTGGCTTACCCTGCAGATAGTGGCCGATTGCATACTGCGGAAATTCGATCCGGTTAAGCATAAAACCGTGATCGCTAAAGGGCATAAAATATTGCTGTTGTTGATCGGCCCATGCATTAAATTGCGTGGCTAATAAAAAACTGGCGCCCGTGCGGGCGACCAACTCTTTCTCAGTCACACCAAGCCAGTGATGAAATGCGACGCAGGCTGGCATTGTAGCTTCGCAGTGCAAATCTGTTTCGGTTTGCTGCGCGTTATCGATCAACACAATGTCAACACCCATCCCACGCAGGCCATTGGCCAAGGCAGCGGCCACGGTCCAGCCGGTCATACCACCACCTAAAATAGCGATGCGCTTGATCGGTGTGCGTTGAAAATCAGTGGAGTTAATCATTATGAAAATACTCCATACAAACTCATGGCAGCAGGCGGCCAGGATTTTTCTGAAGTGTCGCCATGGCAATAACGTTTGATGCTCTCTGCATGACCGGGCATAGCGCGCACACCGGCAATAATGGTGTCGCGCATTGCATGCAATTGCTGTTGCAATTGTGCCGGCTCCTGAGCATTAACGAGAGGATGATATGTTTTAGGGAAAATTCCCTGCCCCATATAAACCGCCACCCAACTCGGCTCTAAAAACATGCCGCGTTTATAGCGCTCTACATGCCCCTGCTCACGAAACAAATCCATTTTGTAAGCGAGGCTCTGCGGAATCTCCATGGTGCGGCAATAATTCCAGAATGCCGAATCATCGCGTGCGGTAGCATGATAATGGAGGATAAGAAAATCGCGGATGCGCTCATATTCGTTAGCCATATCGCGGTTGAACTCATCAGTATTAGCCGCCTCCATATCTGCATAAGGAAAAAATTCCACCAATTTCATAATCGCCACCTGGATTAAATAAATACTGGTGGATTCCAACGGCTCTAAAAAGCCACTGGAGAGGCCTATAGCAATACAATTTTTATTCCAGCACTTAACGCGGCGGCCGGTTTTAAAACGCAAATAATTTAGATTGGCTAATGGTTCACCATCCAAATTAGTTAACAAGCTATTTGCGACTTCGTCATCGCTAATATATTTGCTCGAATAAACCTGACCATTACCGGTGCGGCTTTGCAGCGGAATGCGCCACTGCCAACCCGCTGTACGCGCGATCGCTTTGGTATACGGCAGAGGTTCTCGCGTTTTAGTGGAAGGCACAGCGATGGCGCGATCGCATGGGAGCCAGTGGCTCCAATCTTCAAATCCGGTTTTTAAGGTTTCATTGATCAGCAGGCCGCGAAAACCGGAGCAATCGATAAACAAATCGCCTGCGAGTATTTCACCCGAGGCAAGCTGCACCGAGTGAATAAATCCACTGTCAGGGTGTTGATTGACCTGGTTAATTTTTCCCTCAATACGTTTAACACCGCGCGCAATACTATAGTCGCGCAAAAAACCGGCATAGAGTGATGCATCGATATGAAAGGCGTAGCTGTATTTGGAGAACAGTGAACGAGGATCAGCCGCTGGATAAGCAAATTTTTCTGCCGCTGCGGCGACAACTCCAACGGAATAATCGCTGATCGAACCCGCGTCACCCAGTTGTTGCAACTTTAACCAATAATGATGAAAGCTGATGTCATTGCGCGATTGCCCATAAACACCAAAGGGATGGATATAGGCATCGCCCAACTTTCCCCAATTGGAAAACTCAATGCCCAACTTGTAAGTGGCATTGGTTTTTTTCATAAATTCATTTTCATCAATGCCTAGCACTTCGTTGAAATAACGAATGTGCGGCACAGTAGCTTCACCAACTCCCACTGTGCCTATCGCATCTGATTCTACTAACGTGATCTGGTATTGTTGCGGATGCAAAAATTTTGCGAGCGCTGCCGCCGTCATCCAACCGGAAGTGCCGCCACCCACAATAACCAGATTACGCAAGCAGTTCATCATTAGGCCTTCTTACCGATGTGTACAAATGAAGATACTTGCAGGGAAAGCACCAACAAAGACAGCAACACAATCTCCAACAAACCTGTGCTACCACCACCAGATGATTTGTTGTCGCTCACCGCTGGTGATGATGAAGCCGCAACCGATGAAGCTACAGGTGCAACAGAAGATACGGCAACTGAACTTGCAACTGCAGTTACAGATGATGAGCTGCTGGATGATGATTGATTGATTTCATCATCAATCACTTTTAATAAACTGTTAGCGCCCGCCGCATCTTGCGACAATTCCCAAATCATGATGCCCGAGCCATGCTCCAGTCCGAGTTGGGTTTTGGCTTTAATAGTTGCCGCGCCGTTGTAGGTGATGTAATTGCAACCGGCACAGGCATTGCCAATTAAATCTTTAGTCGCTGCGTCTGCGCCAAATTCAGCGAGAATACTGGCGTAGGTGTAATCGGATTTATAAGTACCAAATCCATAACCATAAAAAGGGACGCCCAACACTAATTGCTCTTTGGTAAGGCCACGGTTTTTCCACAAATTCACATGATCAACCGCCATTGAATAAGGCGAATGCTGTGCTCCCGCGGGCCCCCAACTTGGGCCGATCGCGTCATAGGACATGATGTTGACGAAATCAAAATAGGGAATGGATGAAACAGGAATCATGCCGCCAACATAGGATGCTGTCGCACAGGTCAGCAATTTATTCCGTGCAACCAATTGCGCAGAAAGTGCCTGGATAAAAGGCGTGTAATTTCCCGCGTTATCGATATTGGTGAGTAGCCAACCTTCGATATCCACATCGATACCGTCCAAACCAAACTCTTCCATAAAGGCAATCAGGTTATCGACCAATGCTTGGCGATTAGCCGGTTGCAATAATGTCTCCCAATTGCCTGAGCATGCGGGAATCACGCCGCCCGCAACCGATGCCAACACTTTCACGCCCGCCGCTTGGGCCTTGTTGATGACATAGCGCACTTCGGCAGCACTGACATTGCCGCCCGCCCTACCAGGCATACAGGTCATAACACCGTTATCGACTAACTTGCCTTGCGCATTGGGGTTGGTGAACGACAAATTAATATGAGTCAGTTTGCTTAAATCGGTTTTGTCGATTGCCGCTTTCATATCGGTAAAGCTGGCGATATAGCCAATCACCTTGGTTTCTGCTGCAACACTGCTGGCCCACAAATTAATTGAGCACATACAGAACATAAAAATGCTGGACACAAACGCCATGCGTCGCGCTATCACAATAATTGAGTGTTTGATGATGTCTTTCACAGTTAGCTCCACCGCTTAACTCATTACACCTATTTGTAATGAAGCTGAAATTAGTAACAGCCCCATCAAAACCCGCGCTACAGGCAACCCCAAACTAAAACCTGAACTACCAAAAGTATTACCTTGTCACCGCTGCATTAATGCAAATGCTGCTGCCGGTAATGGCTCGGTGTTACACCTACGGTTTTCTTAAACGCCTGGTTAAAGACCGATTTACTATTGAAACCGCAACTTTTCATAATTTCGCTGATCGGCTTTTGGCGCAATTCAGAATCGGCCAAACGCTTTTTGGCTTCCGCGACGCGGTAGGTACCAATCAACTCAAAAAAATTCATATGCATCTGGTTGTTGATGGTGCAAGACAGCAACTTGGGCGAAACATTTAATTTAATCGCCAACCGCTCAACCGTAATGTGCGGCTCCAGATACGGTTTATTCTGCTCCATAAAATCCGTCAGTTTTTCCACCAACTGTTGCTGCGGTTCTTCCGGCAGCGGCTCAGGCGCGATGGTGTGCTCGATCTGGATATCGGAAAAACCATTGGAGTTTTTCAGCAAATACACCACCAACACACTCATATAAATGAGATAGAAGTGACTTTCAAACTCACCCAAAAACTCTGCGCTTAACAAATTGATGAAACGGGTATCAACCAGTGTCAGCAAGGTCCAGCAATTAATCGCGAAAAAGCCAATCACTAATAATTTCAACCATTGCAAATCTACCTTGTTCAGCACGCAGTGATGCGCACGCAAATGGTGAATGTATTGATGCAGTTGATACGCGCACAGCAAACTGTATGAAAACAAGGCCAAGCGCTGCGCCCAGATCAAACCTTCGAAGTAGGGATCGCCAGTCACATGGGACCAGTCGTGCACATACTGCAATTTTTGCTCGGTTGGGAGCTGGTGAAAAATTTGATAAATATAGATCGGGTAGCAAACCGCCGGGATCAAATGCAAAGCATCGCGTTTGGTTAATGCAAAATCGCGAAAAATTGCCGCGCGCGTAAACCAGAACAACAAAGGCCCCTGCAGAAAAAACGCAAATCCGAACAGAAAGAAAAAATTAGCCGATACCAACGACAAGGTATCGCGCACGTTAATGTTCCAATAGACCAGCGTATCGAAAGTACGCAATGCGCCCAGGAAAAAAAACAGCGCCAATAACTGCCAATAAACTTGTTTGATGCGCCCCTGCTGTTGGGTAAAAAACAACAGGCACGCGAGAACTAATGCAAGAAACCCGCTGAATAACAGCGAAATATCGTTGATATTAAACAGTGCTACTTCAACCATATCAGTCTACCGATAGCGCAGGTCATCATAGATAACGTATTTATATTTAACGCAGTTGTAATCTATCCCCGTGCCGCTTGCTCCGATAACCCTCATCCTGGTTATCGCTTTCTTGAGTCCCGCGTTAAGCACCACATCCTGGGGTTATTACGTCTGCGCACCTTAATTTATTGTTCGTCACCTGAGCCAAAAGTTCGAGCTTTTGGCTCCACCAACTTACATCCAGCAGGACAACGTTGTCAATCCCATTTACAATTTTCCCGACCAACGCAATACATTGATCAGGATTATGTAAACGAATTCAGGATTTTTTCCAACGAAGTGGCTACTGCAACCACCAATTCCTGATCCAACATTTTTGCTTGCTGGATCAATTCCATCACCTTTTTGCGCTCACTTTGCATAAGCACGCTTGTTTTTACGCGTGCATCAAGCAAGTCCAGGCAAGTGCGAGCCACCAAATCAACTTTGTTCGCCAGCGACGTCCATTCAGGATGCAATTCCAACAGCGGCTGTAGCTGCACACGATTAGCAGCCCACTGCTCCAACTCTGCACGAAGCGCATAATAATCAGCATTTTCCTGCGGATTTTTCAGCCACTTGTCCAAACGTTGGTTGAACTGGCGCAGATACTCATTCTCTGCGGGCAATGCGTCTACTAATCGATTTAGTGGATCAGCTTTGGAATAGGTTTCGTAAGCCGATTTTTCATGTTGACGATGGTAGTAATGCGCAGGCTCCAACATGTCAGCAAATAATTTCACTGGTGTTATTTCATTTTTACCAGCCAACTTTTTCAATGCAGTGAGTTGCTGCTGGCGATGCAATAAACCAATTGACTTCTCTGCCCAGGATTCAACCGAATTCACCCGCACATACATACTATTTTCATCTTGCAAATCCCGCGCCGACCAGAGCCTTTCGGCAACAATAAATGCACGCGGCCATAAACGCAGGTCAATACTCTGTTCATCGGCAATCTCAGCCCAAAGTGCAGCCTCGCCACCCAGTATTAATGCCTCTTGTTCTGCACTTAAATGTGCCACTGACTCAGTTTTGGGTAACTGTTTTTGTGCATAAACCGCTGTTGTTTTTTTCTCATTCTGTAAAGAAAAGTTAGCGCTGATTTTTTCACCGCTAATGGCATAAGGCGTGTTTCCCACAATCGCATTACCGTGAATTTTATTTGCACTAAAATTCACACGAAACTCGACCGGACCCATCCAGGTATCCAAAGAAAATACCGCATTTTCTTTCGCATAATGTTTTAGCAAAACATCACGACGGGATTTTCCAGTGAAATCAATAAAGGCTTGCCGGATATTTTTATCATCACCGATAAAGCTAAATGTACCTGTTACGGGTTTGCCACGCTTACGTGGCATTTCAAAACGCCAACTATGAATTGTTTCGTCACTCGAAATGTTTTCGATCACTACTGGTTTGGGCGGTATAGGATCATTGCGATAGTGATAGGCTCCTGTTTGCGCCTGATCAAGATAATAACCCGTTGATAATATGGATTGAAAACCATGACTTACCGCATCGCTTACCCCGTCTGGCCCGCGCCATGAGTGAATAACAATGTCTTTAGGCAAATCTTTGTGCTGGATTTCGTCCCAACCAATCATTTTTCGCTGATATTTCTGCAAAACTTTCTGCAAGCGCTGATTAAAATAGGCTTGCAGAGCGCGATGATCTTTTAGACCTTGCGCTTTCATAAACGACTGAATATCTGGATTGGTATTCCAATGCTCAGGATCAACTTCGTCGCCCCCGATATGCACATACTCAAATGGGAATAGTTCTGTTACCTCAGCAATGATTGCATCGGCAAACTCATACACCTTTTCATTGGCAGGATTCAACGTAGGCTTGTGTACGCCCCAGCGATATTCCATCGCATAAGGACCGGGAGCCGACATCAATTCCGGATATGCCACAGCAATTGCACTGGCGTGACCGGGCATATCAATTTCCGGCAGCACTTGAATTCCGCGCGCGCGCGCATAGGCAACTACATCGCGAATTTGTTTGCGTGTGTAATATTCGCCATCAGATGCCAATTTGTGCAATTTGGGATATTTTTTTGACTCAAGACGCCAACCTTGATCATCAGTCAAATGCCAATGAAAGATGTTGTATTTTGCAGCAGCCATAGCATCTATCTGGCGCTTAATAGTGGTAACAGAAAAGAAGTGCCTGGAGGTATCCAATAATAATCCACGCCATTTAAAACGGGGATGGTCACTTATACTGACCACAGGTAATGATATTTTTTGATCTGTACCGATTAGTTGCAACAGGGTTTCCAATCCGCGTTGCGCCCCCACCAATTGTTTGGCAGTTAATTCAATTTTCGCAGCAGTGATATTGAGCTGATAGGATTCATCCCAGTCAGCGATATAGTTTGAGAGCAGTTGTACATCCTCAACGCGAATAATCAATTGCGCTTTACTAACCACTGTTTTTTTCAAGCGGAGCGTCTGGCCGGTTTGCCGTTGAATCCGTTCGCGCAATTCTTTTACGAGATGATTTGTTGCAGAAGATTTTTTGCCTTCTATTGCAAAATTTACCGTTTCACTTAATACCAATTGCCCCTGCTGACGCTCTACCGTTTGTGGGTAGGGCATCAATAGCAATTGCTCCGTTTGGGCATTTACCCAAACAGAACAAAATAAACAGGTTATTAGCAATAAGTATTTAGTCATAAGATTTTTTAAGGTTTTTTGTAAGCCACGCAATCCACTTCTACTTTGCAATCCACTACCATGCTGGATACAACGCAAGCACGTGCGGGTGGATTAGCCCCGAAATATTCCATAAAGACGCGGTTGAACGACATAAAATCGCGCGGGTCATCAAGCCATACGCCGCAGCGCACAACATCTTCAGGGCCGTAACCGGCTTCCGCCAAAATGGCGAGTACGTTTTTAATAGTTTGGTGCGATTGCGCAACAATACCGCCGTCGATAATTTCGCCGTTAACCATTGGCACCTGGCCGGATACAAACAACCAACCATCAGCACCCGCTGCGCGTGCAAATGGCAAATGCTGCCCACCGGTACCTTTACCACCTTCAACACCGTAACGTTTTATTTCTGACATTTTTCTAAACTCATTTGATAAGTGCCATGGATGAACTCCGTCATTCATTCGGAGACACGCCGTTAATACCCTACGGGGCCTGCCCGCAATAAATTGCGGTCGTTTCGTGCACGCAAAGCATGCTTTGCTTAATGTGCACTACACCCATGTAGGCTCGGGCACAGCATCCATGCTGCGCACGGTCTCCGAACAAATGCCGGAATTCATCCTGCTAGCCAGTTGCACGATTCACTTGATAAAAAACAATCAATAAAATCCAACGCGCAAATCACGTTGTCTTACTAAAAATTTTCCCGCGCGTATTCCGGTTACTGTTTTTTGTGCGTAACTCAAAACACCATTTACCCAAACGGCTTCAATGCCTTCCGCCAATTGTTGCGGCTGGGTAAATGTGGCGGCGTCTTTCACTTTTACCGGGTCAAACAAAACCAAATCAGCGGCAGCACCCACTGCGATGCGGCCGCGATCATCCAAACCAAAACGATCCGCTGACATACGTGTCATTTTGCGGATCGCTTCGGGCAAACTAAAAAGTTTTAAATCACGACTGTAATGACCAAGCACCCGTGGAAATGCGCCCCATAAACGCGGATGCGGCAGCGGATCGACCGGCAATCCATCGGAACCCACCATCGTCAGTGGATGTGCCAGAATTTTTTGCACATCGGCTTCGCTCATACCGTGATAAACAGCACCAGCAGGCTGCAATTTTTTTGCAGCCTCAAGCAAACTCAAATCCCAGTCACTAGCGATATCCGCTAATTTTTTTCCGCCCTGCTCCGGGTGTGACTCGCTCCAGGTAATCACGATATCGAAATCACTAGTTACCTGCTGCAAATCCAGAGTGGATGAACTGGCACTGTAGGGATAACAATCGCAACCCACGGGATGAGTTTTCGCAGTTACTTCCAATTTTTTTAATATTTCGCCACTGCGGCCCCAGTTGCCTGCGCCTGCACATTTTAAATGCGACACAATAATGGGCGCTTTGGCATGCTCACCAATTTCAAAAGCCTCATCGAGCGCAGCAATAATTTCATCAAATTCGGTACGCAAATGCGTGGTATAAACAGCACCGGTTTCATTGAGTACTTCTGCTAATAATTTCACCTCTTCAGTGCTACTCGCGATGGCTGAACCATAGGCCAATCCAGACGATAAACCCAGAGCACCTTCTGTTAATGAATCACGTAGTTGCACACGCATTAATTCAATTTCAGATTGAGTCGCAACGCGGTCCAAACGATCCATATGATTATTGCGCAGCGCCGTATGGCCGATTAATGCGGCAACATTCACCGCTGGTTGAGCTTGGTTTACTGCATTCTTGTAACTGGCAAAATCGGCATAGCTAAAATCTTCCGGTGCACCAAGCAAATTCATTGGATCAGGAAGATCACCAGTCAATGTCACCGGGCTTGCGCTGATTCCGCAATTGCCCACAATTACCGTGGTAATACCCTGTGAAATTTTGGGTAACATTTGCGGGGCATGGATTACCTGCAAATCGTCGTGGGTGTGCACGTCGATAAAACCGGGAGCCAATACCAACCCTTGCGCATCGCGCACAGCCATGGCGTCCGCCGCCGACAAATCGCCTATTGCTGCGATAGCGCCATTATGGGTGGCAAGATCAGCGCTATATGCTGGTTCACCAGTGCCATCAATAATCTGCGCATTGCGAATAATCAGATCGAACTTCACCCACTGCTCCCAATCACGTTTTTAAAAAACGTTTTCTCCAGTAATCCCAACCAAACACATTCATTAATCACCGAGTGGCAATCGGTTATCGCCGCCGCGATATTCATCCAGTGCGAATTTCACCCGGCGCAACAATTCCTTGCTTTCATTTTTGCGCGCGAGCGCCAATTCAGTAGCAAGAATATCGATCGCCAATAACATGCCGTAACGCGATGCCGATGGTTTGTAAATAAAATCGGTTTCTTCAGTGACCACCGGCAGAACAATATTGGCCTTGCTCGCCAGCGGTGAATTATTGGAAGTGAGCACGATAATCTGTGCACCGTATTCGCGTGCGATATCAGCGACTTCTAATAATTCTGGCGTTACACCAGTGACCGATAACAACACCAACACATCTTGTTCAGTCAGGGTTGCGGCCAACATGCGCAGCAAAACCGGATCGTGGTAGGCAGTCACTGCTTTACCTAAGCGTGCAATACGGAACTGCACTTCATCGGCCAGCATGGTTGAACCGCCACCCATACCACCGATATAAATCAAGCGCGCGGAATTTAATAATCCAGCCGCTGCGCGGAAATCTTCTTCAACAAAACGCGCGAGATTTGCACGCAGGGTCGATTCCACGTCGCTGCAAATTTGTGTGTAAAACGCACTCTCCTCTACCGCAGGCACCTCTGATAAAAAGCGGGTTCCTACTGCACTGGCTTGCGCCAGTTTTAATTTCAGATCGCGAATGTCTTCACAGCCAACCGCTTTGGCAAAACGCGAAATGGTTGCGATGCTCACTGCAGCCTTTACCGCCAACTGATCAATACTGGCTGAAGCGGCAAAAGCGATATCTTCCAAAATTGCATCGGCAATTTTTTGCTCAGTCACGGAAAGACGATCCCGACTGGCGCGCATGTGGTACACAATATCGAACAGAGCCGTCATAGCGTTTCCCAAATCTATTTAGATAAATGCTGCGATCAATGACACAAAGCCAAGCGCAACAACGGAAATAATCGTTTCTAAGACCGTCCAGGTTTTTAACGTCTGGGTCACGGTCATATTGAAATATTCTTTGATTAACCAGAAGCCGCCGTCGTTGACGTGCGACAAAATCAGTGAGCCAGCGCCGGTGGCGATAACTAATAGTTCCGGATGCGGATAACCGGCAGCCAAGGCAATGGGCGCAACAATTCCCGCTGCGGTACTCATTGCCACAGTTGCAGAACCGGTTGCGATGCGCATTAATGCCGCCACTAACCAACCCATCATCAGTGGTGTTAATGCCATATCGGAAGAGATAGACACAATTTCTTTAGCAATACCCGCTTCCACTAAAATGCGATTCAACCCACCACCTGCACCGACTAGCAAGGTGATGCCGGCTGTTGGAGCAAGACAGTCATGGCTGAATTTTAAAATTGAATCGCGATTAAATCCGCGTGCAATACCGAGCGTGTAAAAACTCACAAGTGTTGCAATCAATAAGGCAACAACGGAGTTGCCAATAAATAATAAAAAGTCATTCAGTGCGGTGCCGGGCGTAGCGATCAAATTTGCCCAACCACCTAACAACATCAAAAATACTGGCAATAAAATGGTCGCAAGCGTAATACCAAAACCCGGCAATTGGCGCTCGCCATCGGCATGGATAAATTGTTCTTCCAATGGATTAATGGCAGGCAGTTGAATACGCGGTGCAATCCATTTTGCAAAAATTGGCCCGGCAATAATCGCCGTAGGAATTCCCACTAACAATGCATAGGAAATTGTGCGTCCAACGTTTGCTTGATATTCACCTACCGCAATCATCGCTGCAGGATGCGGTGGCACCAGACCATGAACAACGGATAAACCCGCCACCATCGGTAACCCAACCAACAACATGGAGGTACCAGTGCGGCGTGCAACGTTAAACGCGATCGGAATTAATAAAACAAAACCGACTTCGAAAAAAATCGGGAAGCCTACAAGGAAGGCGATAAACACCATCGCCCAGTGCACATTTTTTTCGCCGAACCAACGAATCATAGTGCGCGCGATTTGTTCAGCACCACCCGACTCGGCCATCATTTTTCCGAGCATGGTGCCGAGCGCAACAACTAGCGCAATATGGCCGAGGGTTTTACCTACACCGGCTTCATACACAAACACCACATCTTTAGCGGGAATACCGGCCATCAAACCCAGACCGAGTGACACCAACGTCAGCGTAATAAACGGGTTGAGGCGGTAGCGGGCAATCAACAACACCAGCGCGATAATGCTGATGGCGGCGTAAACAAGTAACCAATGGCCGGGGCTCAATGCGAATTCCATAACCGCCCCTTAGAAGAAGGTTTCCACGGCATCAATCACCGTGTAGTTATCATCGACCACCAACAGCTGCCGCCACTTATCAAAGGTCAGACAGGGGTGGGAAATATCCAGCGCGAGCATATCGCCCACTTGCAGATCTGCATCCACAGCAACCTTCATAAACGCGTGCTGATCCATCATCGCCGTGAGCTGCCAATCGGCGTGCGCAGCGATAGGAGCTTCTG
>NZ_JBRFPI010000016.1:0-23669 GCF_053579595.1 Cellvibrio sp. | reverse complement strand
GGATTGCCTGCGGTACCGGTGCGCTCACCTGGCTTCGGACGTGTGGTTACGCTACTGCTACCAATCATTTTGCTCAGAATAGGACAACTGATCCACTTGCTGTAACTCATACGCGCAACAACATCGTCATTAACGTCCAGGCTCACATCCAAATTGGGTAGCCATACATCGTAGCTACCCGCTTCTGAACCATAGTAGCTGCTAGGTGCTAGGTTAAGACTCCACTCGGTCTGATTGATCCACACAATTTGAGATGGGTCACGGGTGAAGCTGTTGGATTCAATATCCGTACTTTCGTAGCGCATACCGGTTGTTATCTTGAGCGGCATGCCAACAAGATCACCTGCAGAGTTAAACTCCATATATGCACTGGTAGTCTCCTCCGTAACTTTATGATCGCTGGTCGGATTACCATTCAAATCAGGACGCATGTTACCTGTGCCCCAACCCCAAGGTCTTTTTGATCCACCAGGGATATTCCATTCGGATTCAGCAATAGCCACACCTTTTTCAAAATCCCATGAGTGGTACACGGGTACATTCGAGCCACCACCAGAGAAGGAAGGTGTTAAACCGTTGAGGTTATGCTCCTCAAAAATATCATCCGGGAATAGATCCTGATTACCACCGTACCAACCCGCTGCAATCTGGCCAGTACTGAAGCTGCGCCAACGGTTGGCAATATCAGATTGCCCAATACCAAAATCAATCGAGGTAATACCAGCATCGGCATTGGTGTCAAAAGTACCGTCGATTTGGAATTGCGTAATTTCTGATTTTTTCAGATCCAAATTCGCTTCACCGAAAAGCGAATCGTAGGAAGCTGCTGTGGGTACACCATTGACGATGCCTTTACCATTTGGATTAAAGGTCACGTGCATAAAGGGAATATCGTCCCCAGCAGTAGCGTCGTAAGTTTTTCTATCGATAAACGGTGCTGCGAGAATCAGGAATGCATTGTGGCCGCGACCAACACCACCGTTTTCATTGGTAGAGTTGTGTGCGTCAAATGTCAGCGTCAGGTTATCTGATGCTTCCCAATCCACGTTGAAACCAACAGAGTTGTTTTCAGTTTCAGAGGTGTTCAAACGGATGTTGGAGGCAAAGTCATCGCCCGCAGCAGTCAGTTTGGTGATAGTACCGTTTTTATCGATCACCACATCGCGCGCATCAGAACCTGAGTCGTTGTACCAAATACCTACGCCGGTATTTAGTGCAGTGAGATCAACTTTTGAGTAGGTGTAATCCAGAGTTGCTTTAAGGGTGTCGATTGGCGCGTACTGTAATACCAATTGACCATTGGTTCTTTCGCGGTGGAAATCTTCAATGCCGTAACCAAAGTTTCTTGGGTAGTAGACGTTGCCGTTTTTGTCTGCGCGGTTATCCACCACATTTACAGTTTGACCAGCATCAGCTACTGCTTTTTGGAAGTTGATGCCATTGCGCCAGTTGGCGATATCTGCATTGACTGAACGGTTGTCACGCTCTTGATAAGAACCGGAAAGCGCAATACCGAAAGTGTCATCCGCAAAAGTGTTGCTGAAAATACCGGACACTTCCGGCGTAATGTCGTCGCCCACTTCATTAGTGGTATCCATTACTGCCTTGGCACCGATAGACGCCTTCAGGCCGGGGTTATCCAAAGGACGAGCAGTTTTAATATTGACCAGTGCACCGATACCACCGCTTGCACGGGTTGCACTAAAGGTTTTATACACGTCTACACCGCTAACGGTTTCAGCAGCCAAGTCCGAGAATTCAAAACTACGGCTGGAGCCATTAGTCGGCATCTGACGATTGTTCAGGGTTACCAGGTTAAAGTCGGGACCAAAACCACGTACGGTGATTTTGCTACCTTCGTTATTTTGACGGTCAATAGATACACCGGAAATACGCTGTAAAGATTCCGCCAGGTTGGTGTCTGGGAACTTACCGATATCTTCAGCAGAGATGGCATCAACTACACCTTTGGCTTCGCGCTTGGTGTCCATCGCGCGCTGCAAGCTGCCTTTAATACCGGTAACCAGAACTTCTTCTACGTTATCGTCTTGTGCGAGGGCAATACCACTTACGCCAATCATGGCGGAAGCGATGGCTGTTGCTATTAGCTTTCTTTTAAAACCAGTTGATTGTGTCATTGTTAGTGTCTTACTCATGGAGTTCTCCATTTATTTATTGGTATGGACTTATTGTCGGCCCGGAGCATGTAGGCGGTTCTCTCACAAATCCCCCTCTGCCGGATCACAACTGCTTTTCTAGCCACGTCATAATCACAACTGACGCCTAAGGTGTCGTCCCACCTTGAAAAATACGCCAACCTGAGGCATATCACTTTTTGCACCCCTGAGTGGGAAGCTTGGATGTTGATATTTTTCAATAACTTAAGTCATTTTTATGCATTACTAGAGGTGTGTAAGTTCTACACAATGTAAAAAGTGGTACGCATAAAAAACCCCTGGCAGAGTTGACTCTGGCAGGGGTCAGGTTTATCCCACAGGTTGTTTTAAGCGATAGTTACAACTTGGTAATCCGGAACCAGTTCAAATTCCACCCTGATTGCTGGGCGAAGATGCCAAAGCTGTAGGTACCCGCATTCAAGGTCACCGTTTGGTTTACAGTCGTCCAGTTTTGCCAGCCGCCGGTTGCCGGAATCGCCACATTGCCCAGCTGAATGGCACCGGCATTCAGGTCAGATGACAGCAGCGAACCTGATGGGCTGGCGACACGGTATTCAATGCGATAGCTGCCAGTGGTCGGAATGGTGATATTGGCGTAGGCCATCCAATCACCTGCATCTATGTAAGACACGTTTTGACCGCCGTTAGTATCGGTAGTGGCTTCCGTCTGTACGCCGCTCATCGCCGTGAATGCTTCGGCTTGCACCAGTTGACTGAACGCGGGAGCTGAGCTGGCTACAGAGCTACGGCTACTGGAAGCCGGAGTGCTGCTAGCGGGAGTGCTTGAGGTAGCGCCTGAGCAGCAACCGAATTGCACCCATGCGGTATCAATTGCACCTGCGCCCTGGGCGATGGTGAAGAAGTAGCGCACGGTCGCACCTGCCGGAATGTTGGTCAGGGTATAGGTGTTGTTATTGCTCGCATTGGTCATGCGGATATTTTGTTGGGCACCACCGTTGATGGTGTAGTGAATATCCGCCCAAGCAGCGTTGTTTGCATGGAAACGCACGCTGTTGCTGGTCAGTACAGTGTGACCGTAAGGCGTAGCCGCGACTGAACTGGCAACTGAACTCGGTGCTACCGATGACTTGGAAGAAGAGGCAACACTGCTAGGCGCCACCGAACTTGGCGCCGAACTGCTGGCGCCACCACAACCAGCACCGCTGGATACTACCGATTGACCAGTGCGCTTCAAGGCATAGCCTTTGGCGGGAACCGAGAAGCTGGTGCCATCGGAGTAAGCCACATTGATAGCTGCGCAACCGAAGTTGTAGGCGATATAGGTCAGGATGCCATTCTTGTTGAATGCCACTGCCGCAGGATGGTTAGCGGTCAGCGCGCCGGTGCCGGTCGCCAGATGACCAAGTTGTTTGTAGGTGTATACCCAGTGGTAGGTGTGCGCCTTGGTCTCGCCCTCTTCCGGAATCAGGTTGTTCAGGCCGTAGGCCAACATATCGTCCACTGCCGCCTGGCCATTGGTCATCGACCAGATATTCCACCAGACATCACGCCATTGGCCGTTCGGTAAACCAGATGGCTTGCCATTGGAAGACTCGCTCAAGCCCAGGGTCACATAGTTATTCAGGTAGCCTGGATGTTGGCCGATATGCAGTACCAGCGGGCTGAGTGGCAGGCCTTGGATACCGAGGATATGCGCGTAGGCACCGCTGAACCAGGTGGAGAACACATGGCCATTGCCCCAGATAATTGAGGTAGTCGGCTTGGTATAAGTCGAGGTGAAGTTGTCGTAATCACCACCCAGACCTTTGTAGCGGTCGATGTTGTTCCAGTACTCCCAATAGGCCGCAGTTGATGAGGCATGCAAGTACATACCGCGCTCGGTGATGGCGTTGTTGCCGGTGATCATGCCGTAGAGGACGATAGCGCCGTAGGCGTTAGCCGCTTCTGAAGTCGATTCGTTGTTGTTGCCCAGGGCGAAGTTGGCGTGGCCAGATGCCCAGGAGAAACCGTAGGCAGGGTCAAAGTTGCGCAGATAGGGGAACATGGCATCGTCGCGGCCAGCGGCATAATCGCGGATCAGCAATTCGACCATTGGGCCGTATTGGGTAGATCCACACCAGGCAGCATCGATACGGCAGATTTCCGCAGCAGCACGCACAAAGTAGCCGTAGTGGAAGTGATGGTCGTTCAGTTGTTGTTGCGCGCCAAAGGATTCATCAAACCCGAGCAGAGTGTTCCAGTTGCCTTCGTAGGCGAAGTATTTGGTGGTATCCAGGGCGCCGGTAGTATTGGCGCGGAACCAATCCTGCAATTCAGCCTTGAGCCAGGCGATCATCTGGTTGGCTTCAGTCGTCATGCCGATGGAACGGGCAATCGCTGCGAGCTCCGCCACTTTGCCGTAGTTTTTACCGGCCCAGTAAGTATCGGTCGCGGTGTTCCACTTGGATGTACCCTGATTAACAAATTCGGTCACCAGCGCGCGCAATTGGGTCGCGTTGTAATCGCCTATGTTTTCCGGGAAGTAAGGCAGCACCCCCACATAAGGGATGGTGTAGCTAAAATTGCTGGTCGCCGCAAACTTGGTCACACCGCGCGCAGAACGCACTTTGTAGCTGGTCACACCCTGGGTAGAGTTTTTCCAGTGCAAGGGCAGCATGCCCGCCATGGTCGTTACGTTAGCGCCATTGAATTGGTACTGGTGGCTGACAGTGACTTTGTTGGCCGCGCGGTCAACGGTGTAGTTGATGTTTACCTTATCGACGCGCTGGGCGGCATACTGGGCAAAGGCAGAGATCATTGCCGCGTCAGGTGTACCGGTCAGCTGTGGCAACCAGGCCACCGTCATGCGCTTGGTGCTGTTGTTAACACCAATGCTGTTGGTATTCACACCGCTATAGGTGGTGGCATCGTGGCCGACAATCAGGAAGGCATTGCGATTGCCCGCCACATCAGTCCAGATCCCCAGATTGTTGCCGCTTTGGTGGAACACACCCTTCTCGCCGCCATCAGCCGACTTGGTGCGAATAACCAGATTGCCTTGCAAGGCAGTGAAGTACACGTAAGGAGAACCGTGCACGAAAGTTGCTTCCATCACTGCGGTAGTGCCACTTTTCCACTGCACTGTGACCGAGCCATCGCTGTAATCTTTCAGGAAGGCTTCCAAATTGGAATAGGCCGAGTTGCCTACGGCGATACCGTCAAACACTTCGCTGAAAGGATCGGGAATGGAGTAGAGGGTATCGTTGGTGCCCGTGCGCAGGCCGCCGGGAATACCCAGAATACGCACACCGCGCTCGGTAATCCGGGCAGTGATCGGATCGGGAGTGATATAGCCGGAATCGGTAGGAGCGCCGACTTTCATCTCGCCCATAAAGGGGATTGAACCCCACCAGCGGTGGGTCATGGTCGGCTTGGTGCTCGCGGGTGCGACCTCTTGCGGATACAGCTGGGTAGGCGCACCTATGGGATTACAACTGCTGACACCGGGCTTGACCACACCGGCATTGTGGATCCAGTTACCGTAATCGACGACACATTTCCAACCGGCAGTGTTGATGGTATCGCTGATATTACCGGCGCCGTAATTGAGGATTGCAGATTGGCTCGCATGGGCAAAACCCAGCGCGCCCAGCAGAAGCAGGACTCGGTTGAATCGTTTCATAATTAGTGACCTAATAATTGTTATTGATTATTTGAACCGGGAACCCATTAGTCTCAGGGGTATTACTACGTCACTGTTATTGTTGTTAGATTCCTACTGCACAGACTTGCGTGAGACCGGGAGAGAAACTGGATTCCAGTTTAGTTATCGTCTACCTGAATTTAAGTCTGGTCGTCCCATGTTGGCGCCGAAATGCAAACTGGGCCATTCTCACTTTACGTTTTTGTGAAGAGGGAGAGGTTTTTAAGCGGGCGCAACGATGCGTGTAGGCTTGCGTTTTTGCGCTAGGATTAGACCAATCAAGTGACGATTAAATGAAACCAGCCCTACGGAGTGAAGCCTCACCGTGAAATACACCCCGTTGCTTATGTTAGCGCTACTGCTGCCAATGCAAACTATGGCAATAGATGAAGCGGTCAATCCGCTAGCACCGATGATTGTGCGCTACTACGACCGCGGCGCCAAAGATGCGCGCCACGCCTACAAATTTGAATTGATTGCCAAAATCCTGGATGTAACCCGCGCTGAATTTGGCGATTATCAGCTTGTCCCCTTTGGGGAAGAGCCCAGTGCCAAACGCCAGGCGTTGCTAATCAGCGAGGGTAAAATCCTCAACCTGCTCTGGGCGTCGCCGGGCACGGTGATAGCGCGCGCCGATGTGATTACTGTGCCGGTCGATATACTGCGCGGCCTGCTCGGCTATCGCGTGTGCCTGATCAATCCCGCCAACTTTCCCGCTAGCGATAAATTGCACTCGCTCAACCAATTGCAAATCGCCCAGGGGCTCAACTGGGCCGATGTGGAAATTTACAAACACAACGGCATCCACCCTAAACAGGCACCCACCTTTGAGGCGCTGTTTGAAATGCTCGCTGTCAAACGCTATGAGTGTTTGCCGCTGGGCGCCGATGAAGTGATGTACACCTGGCGCGACCAAAAAAATAAATTCCCGTTTTTGGCGGTAGAACCGGATTTGTTGATTTACTACGACTACCCGATTTATTTGCATATCAGCAAACAATTTCCGGCATTGGCGCGGCGGGTGGAAGTGGGGTTGCAAAAATTGCAGCGCAGCGGCGAGTTTGATCGGCTATTCAAACAGCATCACGCCGCTGACATAGCGCAATTGCATCTCAACCAGCGCAAAATATTTTGTTTGAAATCGCCTTATTTACCTGAGCAAGGGCAATGCGAAAAACGCCTGGATTTCCCGCAATAAATTCTGCGCACATACATTTTATGTACATAAATAAAAAACTGCCCAACCCGGGCGGGTTGGGCAGAAGCAATGCGCTACGGACGACGAAGCGCTTAGGGAATGGGGCAAGATCCCGCACAAGCAGAGGTATTCATTTGGCTGACACCGAGTAAGGTCACATCGTTTTGGCGCACATCGCAATTGGGCGTATCAAATTCCACACCGAGCGCCGAACTGCTGCCTGAACCTTTCACTACACCTTTGTACACCTGGCAGATTTTGGTCTTGGACGTGCCGCTGTTGTTCAGTGTTAAATTGCGAATCGTAGCGGTATCACCAAAGTTGGTATTGATGCCCACAATCGTGCTGACATCGCGCGTAATCACATCGTTGATCACCAATTTGCGCGGGCCGCCATTGTTGGTGCAGTCACCGCAGGTACGCGCCAATTTACCTGCGCTTTGCACGTAGAATTTGCTGATGTGCAATTCGCCGCGACCATTAAATTGGAAGGTTTTATCGGAGCCATTGAAGGCTGCACCGCAGGTCACATTCATGATGGTTCCCGCTGGCCCCATCGCTGTTGCGGCATCTTCACCAATGTCTTCCCACCACACATGATCGATGGTGCAGTTGCCTTTGCAGTGGATACCATCAGCAGCGGCTGCACCGATAATGACGTTGCGCACCACCCCGCCTTCCTGCACATCAAACAACGGTGGTTGACCTTCGCCCTGACCGCCACCAGAAAGGTTGTAGCGCTTATTCAAACCATCAAACACTTCACCTGCGACAACAACACGTGTAGCCGGCAATTGCACGGTTTCAGTCGGTTCGGGTTTTTCACAACCGGGATAGTAACTACCCACCGGAGGATTACTTACCGAACTGGATGACGAACTGGCCACTGAACTTTTTACGCTGCTCGCCGAACTACTCACTGAACTTTTTGAACTGGTCGCCGAGCTGGGCACACTGCTCACTACCGGTTTGCTGGATGACGACTGCGCTGGCACAGAGCTGCTTGAATTTGTGGTGCGCGCGATCGAACATTCATTTACGCCACCGGCAACTCGTGCGCCAAATACCGCTTCAGAGCACACAAAACTGCCCGACAATAATTTATAGGTAAATTTATCCGCGCGACCAAACGCTACCGTTGTTGCATTCGCAACCGAACAGGTTTTATTTTCAGAACAGATAGTCACATAGCCCGCCGGGCGATTCGCTGCCAACGCACTGGATGCGAGCGTGGCGAGCACCAGCCCGGACAATAAAATTTTAATACGCATAAAAAATCCCTCGATGAAATTCAGTAGGCTGAGCTTTCAAGTGAAAACTACCGCCGCAAAAACACATGAGGTATTGAACCAACAGAAACTACAAAAACTGGGAGACCATGCCGACTAAAAATGATTTCATTATTGTTATGGGAACTGTTGCCGCTATAGCAACAAGTGTCGGCGAGTCTACGCGCTCGCCGCAAAAAAACAATTGCACTTAAGTGGCAATGTGCAAAATCAGGACGCAGCACACAAGGCAATTGTGTGCTGCCTCTTGATTTCCTGGATTGTCAGGAGGTGGTTATATAAAAACTATTTCTTATTTTCGCGCAGCATGACTTCGCGGAAATGCTTGCCTTGCATGGTCGGCTCGTAGGTGTTGTAGTCGGTAAACAGTTGCGGCGACCAATCCGGATCAAATACCCAAGCCACCCAACTAATGCCTTTATCGCCAAAATAATCGGTAATGCGTTTGCCGTATTTACCATCGTCAATCACCGGAATATGTGCCCCTTTATCGGTTGCTAACTGGTAGCCAATTTCAGTGGCGAACACCGGGTATTTATCCGCGAGAAAACCAAAATCGCGCGTCCAATTTTTTTCGTAGGGCGCGCCCACTTTCATCGGATAAGGATGGCTGACATAAGCCACATTTTCGCGCTCGATTGGTGCAGTCGCCACCGGGGTCAGATCGTAAGCCCAATTAAAACCGGCCACGAGTGAAATCGCATTGGGATTGTGCGCCTGAATCACCGTGATGATTTCTTCGTTGATCGCCTTCCACTCCGCCCAGCTCACCACACCTAAACGGCCGCTAAACACCGTCGGCTCATTGAAAATCTCATAGAAAGCGACTGCATTTACGCCAGCGTAGCGCTCGGATACCGTGCGCCAAAAATCATTGGTTTCACCCTTATCGGTGTAATAGGAATTGTTTTGGAACATTTGCGATTTGAGATTGCCGATCGAGTGCCAATCGATAATCACATACATACCCAATTCATTCGCCCAAATAACGGTTTGGTCGAGCAGCGCCAAATAGGCTTTTTTGCCCTGCTTGCGCCAGGCCGATGGATGTACCGGCACACGCACCACATTAGCGCCCCAGGCTTTGATCACTTCAAAATGTTTTTTGGTGAAGCGTTTGTCGTTGGCAATTTTATCCGGGTCGGCAATATTCACCCCGCGAAAAATCACCACATTTCCTTTGGCATCGACAAATTTATTACGTTGCACTTTTAGCAATGAAAGTTGCTGGGTAATTTTGCTTTTATCAAACGCCGGAATATCCGTTGCATTCCACCAGCCACTGGCGTTTTGCCAGGCATCGTCGGCCAGCCTATTTGCACTGATAAAAATAAACAGCGGAAATAAAAGTAGTTTCAAATTGTGATGCGGGGATTTCATAGCAGCGCCTCTTGGTTTTTATTGGATATCAATATTCCGGGCGCTAGAAATAGCACAAATGAATGCAGAATGCAGCGCGAATAACGCAAGTTTACCCGTATTAAACCCGGCGATAATTAACGCTCGATTTTATATACCACATCCACACTTTGGGTTTCACCGGATTCTGCCTCCAAGCGCAAATGTTTGGTTAGCTGGTACTCCATTCCCAAGCTAAAGGCGCGATCAAAAATTCCCACCACATAGCGCACTAACAATTTTGGCGTGAGATATTTGCCAATAAACAATTGGCTTTGATCAATACCTTCGTCCGATTTTACTTCCAACTCATCGAGCCGGAATAACTGGGTAATTTGCGAGGTAATGGAGCCATCCGAATCCATTCCCAATCCACTCATTGCACCAAGTAACATCGACGCATCGGCCTTGGTCACATCGTTGGCCGGTTTGCCGGTGAGCAACATCATCATCGCCTGGCTTTCAGAGCGGGTCGGCACGGAAAAAACATGGGCAATTGGGCGCTGTAAGGTGCCGCCAATTTCCAGGCCCACTTTGGTTTCATCGTCATCTTTAATTACACGTGAGGCGCGAATATCCAGCCCCGGATTTTCATAAGGCCCCTGAAACACCAAGCGACCGCGATCAATGGTCAAGGTCTGCCCGTAAGCTTTATAACTACCATCAGCCACACTCACATAACCACTGGTAAAAAATTGCCGTCCGGATTCTTTTAGCAAACTTAACTTGCCCGACAATTTACTGTTTAAACCAAAACCTTTGAATTGCACATCATCGCCCAGCGACAATTTTAAATTGGTAAAAAATTCGATGGACCGCGCGTCACCATCCGCTGAGAAATTTTCGTTTACTATCACCGCATCGCTCGATACCTGAACGGCGGATTCCGGCAAGCGTTTTATGTTCGCGCGCGCCCAGGGAATAATGGCCTCGCCTGAGATGTTAATCGCTTCGCGATTCGCGGTAAGTTTAAGATCGGGGCTGAGCGTTGCTTTTAATTGCGGTAGCGAGATCACTTTAAAATCGGCGCCATTGATAAAACCCTGCAGGTTCCAATCCGGGGTACCAAATTGATGTAAATCGCCCACCAGCGATAAACGCCCGTCACCGGATTGCAATTGGCTCACCAGATTAATATCACCAGCCTGGGTGGAATTAATCTGCAATTCAATATTATTGAGATCCAAACCGAGACGAGGCAAGTTAGCCGTGCCATTGCGCAGACTAATATCGCCGAGCACATAAGGCTTTGCAAAACTTCCGCCTGCAATTAAATCCGCGCGGAAATCGCCTTTCACATCGTTGGCATACGTCAGCAGTGTTTCCAGCGGGGCAAGGTTGTCAAATCGCGCCTGCAATTTGCCATTGTTAATTTTTTTCTGCGCCAAATCCAATTGGGTATTTGCATCGATATTGCCATAGCCAACCCACTCCATTCCGGCAACAACATCGAGCAATGATTTATCCAAAGTCGCACGCACCCCGAAATTTCGCCAAGCGTAAACTTCCGTAGTGCCGCCGGAATATTGATAGCGCAATTCCGCATTGCGCGTGCTGATGTTAGCACTGACTTGCGTATTCGCGAGCGAAAAATCCTGGCTGGTTGCATGCAGCGAACCATCCATTACCCCGGCAAAATACACTTCCACTTTAAAGAGCGCGAGAAATTGGCGCAGTGGAACAGAATCCACCAGCACATTTAATTTTGCACCCGTGGTTTGCGCCCATTCGCCATCAATACACAATTGTGGCAGTGAATATTTTTCTATGCCAGACGAAGGTAAGGCGTGATGCTGATCCAACCATGCGTAAGGGCTTTTAACCGGCGATTGATTGGGCAGCCACTCACCGATCAATTGTTCGCGCTCTAACAACTCCGCATTTTCCACCACCGCCGTTAAATTGCTGCGCGTGGTTAAACACTGCGTGCCCAACTGTACTGAGGTTTTATTGACGCGAATCGGTTTGCTGCCGGTGAGCCACCAACGCGGTACGCGCTTTGCCTTGATCGCTAGCTGCGTTAATTTACCTTGCCATTCGCTGCCATCATAATTGCCCACCAATTTAAAATCCGCATGGCCATAGGCCGTACTTTTTATCACTGCCGCTAATTGATGTTGGTTAATCGAACCTGTGCCATCAAGCTTAAGGGTAGAAAAACGTTGCTGAGCAACGCGCAACTGTTTGGCATTAAACGCCAACACATAATGTTCATTGACGATTTCACTGACTATGCCAGCCAAGCCATTTTCATCCGCTGGCATTTGCGGTGTTGGATCTGTAATTTTTTGAGTAGTATTTTTTTCCGGCGCTGTTTTTTCCGGGATTGTTTTTTTCGATACGGTTTTTTCCGGGGCTATTTTTTCCGTGACAGTTTTCCCCGAGACTGTATCAGCCAATGCTGGAATCAATGAGAGGTCGAGTTTATCGACGGCATAATTGCCCCAGGAAAATTTTACTGCACTTGCCTGCATTTGTACGCGCGGCTTTTTCCAATCGCCACGCAATTCACCGCTGCTGATCACACTGCCGTTCAAGCTTTCATCCAACTGCTGCAGCAAAGGCGCATTGAGATTCCAATCGAGATTAAATTGTTCACCAATTGCACCGTTCACTTGCAAACGATTAGCGCCCACAATCACATTGAAGGCATCGCTACGCAGCGCATTTTTTTCAAAAAATACGTCGCCTTCGCCACGAACATTAACGCCGCGCAACTCGCCCGACAATTGGAAATTTTGTAGCGCCGCTTGCCATACACCCTCAGTGCGCGAGCCGCTGGTAGTAAAAGACAGGTTGATATCGCTCGACCAATCGTCAATCACGCTGGCGAGATTTAACCGTTTTGCATCGGCAGTCACCTGCCATTCCAACTGTGGCAACCAGTGCACATCGCCGCTTAGTTGCAATCCGGTTTCGTTACTGCTGCCAGGTGCAATAGCGCTGGTGGGAGCCGCTGACGTATCGAGCACCGCATTAGGGTCCGATGTAATGACATTGTGCAATTCGCGGATAAATAAATTGCTGACGTTAATTTTTTCCAAATCGCCACTGGCCGCTGCGGTAATCGCCAATGCCGGTGCATCGGGTAAATGAATATCGCCATCCAGCTGTGCTGTGTATTGCCGCCAGTTGCCGGTAGCCGTTAATTTGCCATTGGTGATGGGCAGTGGCTGGGCGGGAATCCACCAGGGCGCGGGCAAGGTTTGCTGTTGCCAACTTAGTAACAGCGTCATAGGTGGAGTTGTTTGCAGCTGTTGTTTTTTATCGACCAACTGCACGGTAGCATCAGCACTTAACACCACCGGCAAACTGAGTTGGTTGTGCAATTGCAAATCAACCAAATCCCCCTTCAGCTCAGTTACGCCCATATAGGCAAGGGGAGCTGCACCTTCCGCGTCTTGCGGCTGAGCTTGCCATTGCCACTGCAGCATTGCTTCGGTGTCATAGGGAAAACGTAAATTAGTTGTGCCACTTAAATGAAGTGCATAGTCGGCGTGTTGCAACGCGAGGTTGTCATAACGCAGATGAAATGTACCCAACCCCAGCGAGCCGCTTAATTTTTTCCAGTGCAAATGCGTAGCGCCTTGCACGTAATCAATATTAGTAACCGTCAATTGGTCGAGGCGAATACGCACAGGTAAAGCCAGGGATGGCCATTTACTAAAGGGTTGTGCAGGCGAATTCTTGTTGGCCGTCGGAGGAATTTGAATTAATACTTTTTTTGCGTGTAACGATTGAATCGATACCGCACTGTAGAGTAAAGCCGCAGGACGCCAGCGAAATGAAACCTGCTCTGCGCGATAGTGGTGTTCGCCCTGAGCGTAATCAACAAAATCGATATCCAAGCCAGTGCGCAAATTGCCCGACATATCACCCAGAGTAATATCCACTAAATTGGCGATACGTGTGACCACCCAACGGCTGCCGGTTTCTGTTTCAACGAGCGCGCTGATGCTGGCGAGCAGAATGACTATCAGTGCCAGCAAACCAAAAAAAAGCTTGCGTGCTTTTCGTAACATTTTATGCAAAATATCAGCGTGCATTATAGATCCGGCCCCATACTGATATGCAGGCGCACACCTTCATCGCCATCCAAGGCTTTGGCAACATCGATACGGATGGGGCCTATGGGCGAAATCCAGCGCGCACCTACACCGGCGCCGCGCTTGACCTCAATTTTGGTATCGTTAGCCGCATTACCCGCATCAAAAAAAACGGCAGCAGCCCATTTGGAATCTTCAAACCGGTAATCGTATTCGATGCTGTTCACCAGCAGGTTATTACCACCAATCACTTCATCGGCTAATTTCGGATTTTCCAATGGCCCGGTAAAACCGCTGAAATCGCGGGTCGGCCCGAGGGATTTGTAATCATAGCCGCGCACACTGGCGTCACCACCGGCAAAAAAACGAACGGATGCAGGCAGCTCACTGAAATCGTCCAACTGGGTTGTACCCAATTCCGAACGCAATAAAATCCGTCCGAAGGAAAAACCTTTTATATATTTTGCGCGCAGATGGAATTGCACAAAACTAAAATCCGAGCCCAGGCTTTGCGGCGAACCGGACAATTTCGCCAACAGCGTCCAACCAGATAACGGATAGGGATTGCCATCTGTTTTGGTGCGCGTAATCGATACCGAGGGGATAATCAAATCGGTACTGGTTTCCGGGTCTGTACCAATGGTGGAATCTTCCCGCTCATAATCCAGCGCATAGGTTTGCAGCCATTTATTATCCTGATAATAGGTATAGCTGGTACCGTAAGTATCCTTGTAACTGCGCGTGGTATCGGTAATTTCTTTTTCATAACCGGTGTAAATGCGCAAAAATTCATAAGCTGGGCGACGCATGGGAATGGTGTAGGCAAGCAGTGCGTTAGTTTTCTTTTCAGCGGCATTAATATCGGCGGCAATGGAGTGTCCATTCGAATTGACATAGCGGTCCTCAAAGCCCAACAACACGCGCGGCCCCGCGTCCGTATCCACACCGGCACCCACGGAATATTCGCGGCGCTTGCGCGCTTCCAGCTGCATGTCAACGGTGACCTTGTTATCTTTTAATTCCTGCAGGTTAGGTGCAATACTCGCCACCGAAAAATAATTGCTGGCGTTGTATAAATTTTTTAATTCGAGTAATTGGTCTGAATCGTAATAATCACCTTCAGCGAAATTAAAATAACGCCGCAGAAAACTCTCGTTGAGAATATCGTGCTGCAAATTAATCACGCCGATTCGGTAGCGATTACCGGTGTTGTACACCAATTCAATAATGGCTGATTTCTCTTCGGTATTAATGGATATTTGGGAGTGTTCAAAAGTCGCATCAAAATAGCCGTGAATCGCCGCCAGGGTACCAAAGCGCGCTTTTAAGGTTTCATAACTGCCATGATTTAATCTGTTGCCAATCTTGATGCCGGGTTTGTCGTACAGACTTTTAAAAATATCATCCTGCCTGCCCTCGCCATTAATCTCTATACGCACCTCTTTAACACGCACCGGTTCACCGGGAGTGAGTGTGATATCCAAGCCCCAGCACTCTTTATCGTTGCGCAATTTAGCTTCGTATTCGAGTTCGTAGAAACCCAGCGCCTGTGCAGCCACCGCAATTTCATTTTCAGCATCGGTGAGCAGCGCGTGCAAACGCCACAAGGGCGTTTTACAACTCTCGTCAGCGAGGGTGAGGTGTTGGCGAATATTTTCGCGCAGGCTTTTGGTGCCGCCTTCAAGCTCGATCTCAGGTTCCGCCGCCACAAGTGGCAAGGCAACCAGCGCAAGCAAGAGCGCAAATCCGCGCGCAAAGGGAGAGACAGAAGTCAGCAATTCCGGATTCTTCTTGGTGTGGTGGGGTCAGGCGCTACTTTAACTGCTAAACCCCACGGCTAAAAGGCTTCTTTTGTGACAATCTTGTAGGGGCAATTGTTCCTGCAGGTCGCTATAATTCAGCTCCTTGCGCTGCGCTGGAACTATTCCTTGCCGCAGCCACACCGCTTATCGTTGGAATTTCTTTATGCTCAGCTATCGCCACGGCTTTCACGCCGGTAATTTTGCCGATGTACTCAAACACACAGTGTTGGTTCATATACTGGAGTACATGACCCAAAAAGATAAACCGCTGCGTATTATTGATACCCATGCCGGAGCGGGCGTATACAAATTGAACGGGCCACAAGCACAAAAAAATCGCGAATTTGATAACGGTATTGGCCATCTGTGGTCAACCGCACAGACGCCGGCGGCAATCGCGCGCTTGCTGGAGTTAGTGCGTACCGTTAATGACGGCAAACAATTGCAACTCTATCCCGGCTCGCCGTTAATTGCACAAACATTGATGCGCCCGATTGACCGTTTGTTTTTGCATGAATTGCATCCCGCCGATTTTCAATTTTTGCGCGATTGCATGCGCGACGACAAACGCGTCAAAGTGGAACATGAAGATGGCTTTGCCGGCCTGCAAGCCCTGCTGCCACCACCGGAGCGCCGCGCACTGGTATTGCTTGACCCTTCCTACGAAGTGAAAAGTGATTACCAACATTTGGTCAAACAATTACTACAGGCGCACAAACGTTTTGCCACTGGCACCTACGCGATTTGGTATCCGGTCGTGCTGCGCCAACGTATTGATGAAATGGAACTGGCATTAAAAAAATCCGGCATTAAAAATATTCAGTTGATGGAATTTGGCCTGCGCGCCGACAACCCCGAATACGGTATGACATCGAGCGGGATGATCGTGATCAACCCGCCCTGGACACTCTGGGGCGCAATGGAAGAAACGCTACCCTGGCTGGCCGATAATCTCGGCGACGAAACGGGCGAAGCTTTTTATCGTCTGGAACAATTAGTACCTGAAAAATAATGAGCACACACGTTTATGACTAGCACAAAACCCTCAGACACCTTCAGCCAGGCAAAACGCGCGGCGATTTTATCGGCAACGATTTTCCCCGGTGCAGGCTTGTTTTTTTTACGCCACCATCTGCGCGGCTGCATTTTTGCCATTCCCGCAGCGCTGGTGATTATTATGCTGTTCAAAAATTTATTTGCCGTTGCATTCAAACTCAATGAAGAGATGGCTGCTGAAATCGAAAAAGGCAACATGGCAATCGATATCGGCCACATGTGGAATTCACTCCACGGCGCCATGTTTACCTCGCCTTACTGGGAGCAGGGCAAGTGGATATTATTGGCAAGTTGGATCTTGAGCATAATCAGCTCTTATTTCGCCGGCAAAAAAGCCGATCTAGCCAAGCACACAGAGTAATCGGAGCCTCCATGCAAGCCTCATTAATTTCTATTGGTCTATTATTTTGCAGCAATATTTTTATGACCTTTGCCTGGTATGCGCACCTCAAAGAACTAAATCACAAACCCTGGATCATTGCTGCACTGATCAGCTGGGGCATAGCCCTATTTGAATATCTATTGCAGGTGCCCGCCAACCGGATCGGCTATACCGTGATGAGTGTCGGCCAATTAAAAATTTTGCAAGAAGTTATCACCCTGAGCGTATTTGTCCCCTTTGCTGTGTTTTATATGAAGGAGCCGCTGAAGCTGGATTACCTCTGGGCGGGCTTATGCCTTTTGGGTGCGGTTTTCTTTATGTTTAGAGACAAAATGTCAGGATAAAACCGGCTGCCGCTGTAGCACTCTGGCATAAATCAGCTATAAATAAAGCTGACCTCGGATTAGTTCTTTGGAAAAACCCACCTTTATGGAGATACGCTGTATTCCCGCAGGTTAGCCAGACTTACCAACTCCAGGGTGTTAGCGTGCACAATCAAAACTCCAATAAATCTTCTCGCACTCAGGTTCATGTACATCAGCCATCCCTTGCCTATCAGGATTTTGGCCGACAAAAAATTAAACGGCTCGTCCAAATCCTGCGCATCACCCAGATCGCCCTGCTACTCGTCAGTATTATTACCATCAGTGCCGGCCGCTATAGCGATGCCATTGTCATGCTCGCTACCGGAATTTTTTTATTCAGTGTGGATTGGGCGATTTATAAAAAACACCCGGTGACTGGCGCTGCCATTTTTTTATTGTCACTCACGCTCATGCTCTCTTATCTCATTTGGGTCGGTAGCGGCATTCGCGATAGCGCGGTGCTGGGCTATTGCGGCGTATTGATTTTTGCAGCCATGCTTGGCAATAAACGCCTGCTGCTGGTACTACTATTGATTATGGTGGCCGTGTTGATGGCTATTGCCTATGTCAATGAGTACGGCATCGTCCACAACCAGATCGAACCCATCAATTTAGCGACCGGCACCATCACTATTGTGATTCTCACTGTGATTGGTTTTGCCGTCTGGATGCTGGCGCACGACTATCGCGGCGCACTGGACGAACTCGCGCGCGAAAACGAACGCGTCAAAACCGCCAAAAGCCATATCGAACATATGGCGATGCACGACCCGCTCACCGGTTTGCCCAACCGCATTATGGCGCAGCATAATTTCGATAGCATTTTTCAAAAGGCGCAAGCACAAAAACAATTGCTGGGCATTATTTTTATTGACCTGGATAACCTCAAACCGATTAACGATTCGCTTGGCCATCAAGCGGGCGACCAAATTTTAAAAGAGGTCGCACTGCGCTTATTGAGCTACACCAAAAAAGTCGATTTGGTATGCCGCTATGGCGGCGATGAATTTATTGTGTTTATGCCCAACATCAACTCCGCCGATGAAGTATCGCAGGCAAGCCTGGAGATATTGCAGTTGGTCTCAGAGAATTATCTCTATCGCAATATTGAAATTTTTTGCACCTGTTCGATTGGCATTGCACTCGCACCACAAGATGGCGAAGACCTGGATACGCTGATAAAAAAAGCCGACATCGCCATGTACCACTCAAAAGATTCCGGTCGCAACAGCTTCCGCTTTTTTAACCCGGCCATCAGCCGCAATATGCTGGAGCACATCAGTTTAATTTCCGGTATGCGCAAAGCGCTGCAAGAAAACCAATTCAGTTTGTACTATCAACCTAAAATTGATTTACAAACCAACGATATCTGCGGCTTGGAGGCGCTGTTACGTTGGCACCATCCGGAGCAGGGTTTTATTCCACCCGCAACGTTTATTCCGCTCGCGGAATCGTCCGGTTTAATTATTCAATTAGGCGAATGGGTTATCACCGAAGCCTGCGAGCAAGCCAAGCGCTGGTACGATGAAGGCATTTTGCAATTTGCGGTTGCAGTGAATATTTCGTCGATCCAATTCAAGCGCGGCAATATCGATGCGATTGTTTTAGGCGCGCTCTCTACCAGCGGCTTACCGCCGCAATATCTGGAACTGGAACTCACCGAATCATTATTGATTGAAGACAGCGACCGCCTCGCCAACACTTTATCGAGCTTGCGCGCAGAAGGTGTGCACTTATCCATTGATGATTTCGGCACTGGCTATTCCAATCTGGGCTATTTGAAAAAATTTGAAGTAGAAGCACTTAAAATCGATCAGTCCTTCGTACGCAAAATGGATGATGAAACCGGTGATGCCGCCATCGTCCGCGCCATTATCCAGATGTCGGCCAGCCTCGGTTTAAAAACCATTGCTGAAGGTGTAGAGGACGCTAGCACCGCAGCTCTCTTACGCAGCCTGGGCTGCACCCAAGCGCAGGGATATTTTTGGGCACGACCAATGCCCGCCGATGAAGTCGCCGGCTTTGTGGAATTTTGGCGCAAAGATAATTCAAGTTAAGTTAGATTACACGGGCAAGCCGCCGTGATAGCGTGCATGACTGAAGCACTAGCTTTGATCCAAATAACTGCTTTACTCAATAGCATCACAACTACAGCTGTGGTGTGTTTAACCGCACACTCGCATTCACTGCGAGCGCGCGTCAAAAAAATACATAAATAGAGACGGGGGATATTCGTTTGAAAATTTATTTTGGTTTCAAAACAACACTATTGCTGGCGGCAATCAGCATGACCGGCTGCACCACCGAACAGAAAGCAGCGGAGACGGCTGCGATGAATTCGGCCGCTCAGGTTCAAGCGAGCGGAATCGAAAAATTTAAAGCTTATACACAAAAATTCACTGGCAATACCACCATCACACAAAATCACGCAACCGGTCATGTGGGCAACCTTTTCTTCACCCACTGGAAAGATGGCGGCGCGGCCTCGTTAACCATGAGCACCGATGGTTCATTCAGCGTGAGCTGGCAAGGCGGCGGTTACAATTATGTCGGCGGCCCTGGTTGGCATTATGGCGATAAAAATCGCGTGATTGGTTATCGCTTCAACGAAGACAGCGGTGCAAGTTACATCACTTTGTACGGCTGGGGCTTCGACAAAAATATGCCCACCTCTAACCCCGCGCATTTGGTTGAGTACTACATACTACAACGTTGGACTTACGACCCAAGTAAAGACGGCGTTTACGGCAAAACCTTTGTGAGCAATGGCACTGAGTATTTCACTTATCGTTCCATACGCGAGCAAAAACCTTCAATCAATGGGCCAACCACTTTCTACCAATACTGGAGCAAACCCAAAACGCAAATGCCACTGGGGCAAGACCATAAAATTATTTTTGCCGATCACGTAAAAGCTTGGGCCGAGAGCGGTTGGATTCTTCCAGATACGAATAACTTCAACGCAAGCGATGACCCCACCTATCAGGTCATGGCCGTTGAGGTGTTCAACCCACCAAAAGACGGTACCGCATCGGGCAAAGTGTGGGATGCAGCAACCAAATAAACCAAAGCGCTAAAAAAAACGCCGTGCGATTTTATCCCACGACGTTTTTTTACATCCTAACAATTGATTTAGTCATGGATCAAGGGAACAATCAGCACACAGGAACCCTATTGTTTTTTAACAAACATAAATCCCACTGTACGGAGGCACCATGAGCAATGACAACCCTTTGCTTTCAACCATCGAAGCAGCCGCTAAAAAACACAGCACAGAAGCCTCACGGCACAAGATGCTCCACCGCAGCCTATGGGGCGCCTCATCAATAATCTCCGTACTCGTCGCCATAGCCACCGCCTTTGATTTTTCCCTACTCAATTTTCCCAGTAAAAATATCGCCACATTATTCGCCATTATTTTGCCGATGGTGACCAGCTACATAGTACTGCGCTCACCCGAAAAATTATGGATTCACGAAATCAATATCCGCAACCAATTGTTGGATTTACACACCGAATTAAATCTCTTAATCAAACGCAACGCCGAATATGACCCCGCTATTTTTGAAAAACGCTATTTGGCGATTATGGCTACGGCTAATAAGAAGTGGATTGAGATTAAAGAGGGTTGATCATGGCAACGCAGGTGGTTTGATGCAGCTCGTTATATTGTGTAATTGCTTTAGGGTATGTTTTCGCGTTAATTGTTTTGAGGGCGGGTCGCGTAGACCGTGCTTCGCGCAGCAAGCTGCCGAAGGCTGAGTTTACGAACCGCAACAGATTGAAGGACGGCAGCGTGCCCAAAGCGGCTGTTCATGTCAATTTCATAATTTGATGCCTGGACTTGAAAGCAGACGTTAATTTTTAAAGCGTATTAACACTTAATTAATGCTTAATACTTAAACCGCCTAGAGGTTAGTGTGGTAGAACTAATGCCTTGTGTTGAGTTATAAGATTCTTCTGGAATGATTTTTCAGTAAATATTACAAGCGACGAACAGCGAGAAACACTCCTACTCAGATAAAAATGCCAGAGTGTGGTATTTAGATACTTCGTTTTCTTCTATCAGTAACCAGTTCTCCACCTATCCCCCAATTATCTGTTTCCACTTCATCGATCACGACTACCGTTGTGGCTGGATTTTTCCCTAAAATATTGACGAGTAATTCAGTAACGCCTGCCACTAACTGGCGTTTTTGTTCTTTTGTCGCACCATCATTGGTTATTTTAATGTTGACGTATGGCATAAATTTACATCCTCAATAATTATTAAGTTGTACTTTAGGTAATGGCGCTGCAATTATTTCTCTAATTTCGTTGAGATAAAATTAACAGCGCCGAATAATCAAAAATGTTTTTTCTAACTCAGCAGAGCCGGAATTTTTTTGTCATCGTTAGTCAGTAATTTGTAGATAGAAATGACATGGAACCATAACCACATTGGGGCGGGTAAAAATACAGCGTACATCATGTTTCCGTGCGGGGTAATATCGCGCAAGATTAACAGCGATAATGTGCTGGCTACCACTAAAATATCCATTAAGCCCCAAAGGTTTGCAAACCAAGCACGTCGCTCTGGGTTTGCGTTGATTGAAAAGCAAAATGCCGCTGCCAATCCAAGAAAACCGGCGGTCACATGCGACCATCCATCAATAATGCCAAAAACAAGTGGCATAGCGCCCACGCTGGCATTCATTAAAAACGTTGCGCCAAAAAATACTCGAATTCCTTGCAGTAGCAAAAGCTGTTGTTGGGATAAATTCAACAGCACTTTTCTAATGCTCGGTACGCCTAGAAGTAATGCGCCCACTCCGCCAACAGCGCTGACAATGACGACTAAGAACATTGGCCCGGATATATCCTCACTGAATAAGCTGTGGGTGGATAAACCGGCATGGAGCGCCGCCAACCAAGCAAGAAGCCCAACGCCAATGCCAAGATGAAAAACGTGTTTGTTGTTAAGGGAGAGTACCCAGAGCGTGTAGGTAATCATGAGTAAATCGAGCCCAATCATAAGCCAAGGCGATGTGATAAATGACATAGTGTAATCCCTCTGTTTGTGTGTTTACATGTGCAGTATCAACTACCAGATAGATTGTAAATATGCTTAAAAATACCGAAAACATTGCAGAAACAACTGATAATAGTAAAAGTGCCAATATAATCAGTGAATTGCTGCTGTCGATGCAGGTGTCTGGGGGCGTGTTATTGAATGAGAGTTACGCCGCACCTTGGGCCATCGCTATCCCTAGTCACAAAGCACTGAGTCAAACGTTGGCAAACAATGGGCATACCCATATGGCTGCATTTCATTTGGTTCAGCAGGGTTTCATTGATGTTGAGTTGGCGGATGGCAGTCTTGAGCGGGTTTATGATGGGGAAATGGTGATTTGTTTCTCGGGCCAAGCGCACACTATTTATCAGGGCGTAAGTACCCAATGCGTTCCATTTGAAACCCTCATGAAGTCTGGCCAAAATATTTTTAAGCCAAGTGCAGATGTGGAGGCGCAGTCAACGAAGTTATTGTGCGGTGTTTTTCAACTGCATAACACCACGCGAAATCCTTTGTTTGAGGCGCTACCGCCTATTCTCAAACTCTCTACAAAACACTCTGATCGCTTTCCACATCCAGCCATTAAAACAATCATCGGTTTATTGCTCAGTGAACTTACCTACCCGTCTTATTCACATGAATATATTGTGGGCCGATATTTGGAGCTCTTGTGTGCCAATTCTATTGGTGCATATATTGAATCCAATAGCGTAAATAGAAGTGGTTGGTTGCAGGGAATAAAAAATCCGATGGTGGCGAAGGTGATAAGCGCTATTCACGCGCAGCCAGAATATTCTTGGTCGGTCGCCAATATGGCTGAAATAAGCCACCTATCTCCCTCGCGATTTGCGGCGCGATTCAGTCAGATTTTGGGCGTGAGCCCAATGATGTATGTGACGCAGTGGCGAATGTATCTGGCGGGAAAACTGCTCAGACTTCCACAGAGTAATATCGAAAAAATTACAGCAACAATGGGTTATGAAAATGTTGCTGCATTTAGTCGTGCATTTAAACGCACTATGGGAACATCGCCAGGCTCTTGGAGAAGTGCCAAAACATAATGCGCCAAAAATCAGTGCCCAAAGCGGAAGCTTGTAAACGCTTTAAGAGCTGAATTCAGATCACAAAAGTGGACATTCAGTCCGGTTTCTCCTTTGTACTCATTTCGAAATTTGGCTTACATTATTCACTAAGCAGTCCGCACTCCCAATAATTTAAAATAGCCCTTGCCGCTTTAATTCAGTGTTTTATCAATTTAAA